>NZ_JAXUHN010000029.1:0-26880 GCF_035916875.1 Methylomicrobium sp. Wu6 | reverse complement strand
TATTTGAATTTGCCAGAGCCGCAATGTAGTAAATTTGCCTCAGAATCACTTTATATCAATAACTTACGCCGAAACCGATAGATTTTATTGTTCATTAAGACTTTCTGAGCAGGCTCTATGTAATTTTTGCAGCTGTAACGGCTTTTATCGCCCTTTTTCTTGGAGTGAGCGCAATGCTTTTCCCACGTTAACCGTTTAGCAATAAGTCAACAGATATGCTCCGTTTTGTAATGCCGCACTGATTGGGTCCGACAGAAAACAATACAGAAGAACTTTTTAAGACCTTATTGTACCACGCTGGTTTTCTTCATTAACGATTCCTGTTGTACATCTTGCATCATGAGTTTATTAAATTAAGCTTAATTTGAACTCATGTGTAAATTATTTCACAAAAAAAAACAGTTGCATACTGTACTTTGGTACTAAGAGTCTACCCCGGTAGGCCCGTAGCTCGCCAGGTGATGATGCCGCAGGCTAGGGTGGAGCCATAACAAAATAAGACTCGGCCCGTTTTCCCAGCAGACCAGAATCCGACGGAACCGATTCATCCAGCTATGCGCGCGCTCCACGACCCACCGCCGCGCCTTGAAGCCTGCTTCCGGCTTGATTGTCCCGGCTTCCTCGCCGCGTGCCCGGATATACGCCGTATAACCGAATACCTCCGCCAGTTCACGCACTTCGTCATAATCATACCCTTCGTCCAGGCAGAGTCCTTGCGGCTGTTTGGGCATAGGCTCGGGCCGCGGGACGACAATCGCCTCCACGGTGCTCCGCTCCAATTTCATATCATGCCGATTGGCGCCGTCAATCATCAGACTGAGGCAGCCCCGCCGCTTCGGTCAATAGACTGCGCTTGACGCCTTGCTTACCGCGATCGGAGGGGTTGCGCCCAACTTTTCTCGGCCCTATCTAATGGAGCTTTGGTCATCGCCCCATCCATCGACAGCCACGACCAATCCAAACCCTTCAGGTCGCCATACGCCAACAGCGCCTTCCCGCCAGAAAGCCTGGAAGGCGCAGGCCTCGGTCCACTCCAGAAAGCGGCGATGCGCCGGACTACTGAAACAAATGCCGGTGGCATTCAACGCATTCTCTTGGCAACCGGCCCGCAACACGAACAGAATCGCATTCATCGCCTGCCGGTCCGGCATCCGGCGGTTATGGCAACCTCAAGGATGCGGTTTACGCGGCGGCAGCAAGGGCTCCGGCCGTGCCCGCAACGCCTCCGAAAGCCGCCAGCCATCGTCTTTTATCGCTAAACCCATACGGAATACCTCTTCAACAACTTTATCCGTATAAGAGGTTACTTGTCGGGTTAAGGTTCCTACTGGGATAGGCTCTAAATCGCACTTGACATCTTCAAAGCCCTCTCGTGAATCAGCATTCAAAGAAATGCCCCCTAGCATGTTAGCCATTTATTTTATATTAAAATAAATGGCTAACATATTGTTTCTAAAAATTTTAACAACAAGGATTAGTAGCCAATCTCCACTTTCGAGCATGCAATATCAGTCAGTCAATTTCAAACCCCATCAAATCGCAAGTGATCAGTCATTAACACTCAACCGGTAAAGCAAGCCCTCTCCGCAATCTAACGGTATCGGTCTGCAGGCAAAACACTTAACCGTTTCAACACCTCTCTTGACGAACCATTTACCAACTTTCAGACCTAGCCATAAACCAAACTACCCTGGCATTGCATTCATCCTTCATATGCCCCAAGAGACAGTCGTCTAAATTAACTGCATAAATAGCTAACAATTACAACCAAAGCGCTAGATGATGAACATGCATAATGTTACTGCCACAGGCAAATCAAGAGTGCGATGAATGATTTATCTGATGCAGGACTTTGCCATAACCTTACGAAATGCTTAAGAATAAATATTTACCGATTTTAGCGAACACCTTGGGAATGCGCAACCCTAATAATAAATTTTTGCCTCAGAATTCAGTAGTGTACTTTAACTATACAGCTTAATTCTACTTTGTCAGATTCCTTCTTGCCCCACCTGGCACCGTCTAGCATGAGACTCCTTGGCCTGTTGCCGTAAGCGATGGCGCTTATCGATAATGGCCGCCAAATCGGCGGCATTGAGCTAGCGGCACGGCAACAGGTGCTCCAACGCGGCGACCAAATCGTTGAGTGGCAACAGTAGACATTGCCGACAATCCGTCTGCTTTTGCTTGGGGAGGAACAAGGAGCTCAACATGATCAACGTCCTGTTATAATACCAAGCATTCCATCGGCGTACTTGATACGTGTTTAGTCCCACGATTACTCACCCCAAAAGGCAGAGGTAAGATGGGGGCACCTACCGCCTGACCGATGTGACGCGGCGTGCGTCGGCATTGGGGGGTAATCGCGCACCCCGCAGCAGGACCGATTAATTATACACCCCGGCTTTTTCAGGTGGGCCGACAAACTCCTGCTCGGTCGTCTGCGGCGGATGTTCGGGTCGAGTTACCTGCCGACCGATGAACAGATCATTACTGACGATATTGACATTGCGAAGCCATTCCGCCGACTGTTGGCAGGTTTTGCTATAAGGCGGTTCCTTGCAAACCTCGATCTTGCCGTCGCCGAGCAAATCGAAATGCATTCCCGGCAGCGGACGGATGCGCATACCTTGAACCGGTTGCGTATAATCCATTATAACCGGTTCGTCATAGTTCAACAGCTTCAGAATCAGCCCTGGCACCTGATATAAGGGCAGGCTGCCGACTTTGACAGCCCCTTTCCGGCCATCCAAAATCAGCATTGGCGTACTGACATAAAACTTGAACATCTCCGGTGTAAATTCGCTGCGGTTCGTGGCCAGCACGCCCGAATCGACATAGCCTCCAAAGTTCTCGCCTAAAAACGGTAGATGATCCCCGAATAGGACGATAATGCTGTCCGGGTCGCGTTTCTGGATGTCAGCGATGAAACCCATCAACTCCCGCGATTTGTAATATACGGTATTTGCGTAGGTTGTGACCTCCTCCACCGGCGATGGAGAGGAGACTTTACTCGGACGGCTCTCGCTGAGCGGATAATTCCAATGACCAAAATAAGTCACGATGTAATCGAAAATCGGCTGTTTGGATTCGAGACTTGGCTTGATTTTGTCCAGCACTTGCCGATAGAGCGAAACATCGGACAAAAACTCCCGATTCATGTCGTCCTGCACGAAATCGGCGAGTGACCAATAGGTTTGGAAGCCCATCCGTTCATATGCATTGACCCGATTCCAAAATACCGGCACGTTTGGATGCGAAGCGGTAGTTTTATAACCCTTTTCTGCCAGAATGTGCGGCAGGCACGGCACATCATTCAATAATTGGCGCTCGAATTTGACATTGTCTTTTACGACCGGAAAACCGCACAGTACTTCAAATTCGGAATTGGCGGTAAATCCGCCGAACACCGGCGCCATGGCATGCGCATAATCGGCGTTTTTCCAGAGCTTCCTGAAATCCGGGGCCAGTGGATTCTGTTTATAGCGCGCTTTTTTCAGGCTGTTCGGATCCCAGAACGATTCGAGCAGCACCAGGTGCACATTGCGCGGCGTGAATATTTTACCAGCATGATCCACAGGTGGTTGCGCGGACAGCAAATTCTGCGCGGACTCCCGCGCTTCGTCCATGTCCGGCGGCACGTCGGCGATCAGGAAATAGCGCGCACCTTCCTGCAGGCTGTACATCGTCGCGCCATGCCAAAGATAATTCGAACGCTGGTCCCAAACCGAATTGCCAAAATGCTTATCGAGCGGTTCCACGATCATTGCCGGCTGATAAATGATCGTCATGCCGATCAGAATTGCCGCCACGCTGGCCAGATAAGCGCTCCAGTGCCGCATCGTAAAATTGAACAGGAACAAACTGCCAATCGCCGCCAACGGAATCGCCGCCGCGAAAAAGCGCCAGCCTTCCAAAATCAACAGCAGGGAACGTAGCGCAAAAATATCGTCCGGCATGATAGGACCGCCGAAAAACGAAATTTTAACCGCGTTGCCGATGTACAAAACGCCAGTCAACAAGGTTTGCAAAACCCAAAATATCCATATCCGCCGCGACCAGGCAAACAGCATATAAGCCACGAATAATTGCAACAAAAAGTCGTAAGGAATTGCCACCGCTTCGATCTGCACATCAAACTTGAACGTGCCGATCAGGTAAAACATCAAATAAAGAAAGATGGTTGAAAATAGCGGCGCTAAATATTTATACGGCATGGCTGGGCAAAAAATGACTGATATGAAAGTATCGAGCCATAGGGCTGAATGAAAAATGAACGCGCCATCTTATCACATCCTTTTGGTAAGATTATCGACATCCTATGCCATAATCGGACAGTCCTATCAGCGATTCTGCCATTATCCGCCGAGCCCATTTAGCGCGAATTGAAGCCAAGCCGCGTAGTTACAATCAAGCCAATCAGGAACTAGTGAATGTCGCACGCATAGGCAAATTTTCCTTCGGCAAGCTGCCCGAGAATATTGCAAAAAGGTTTCTTAGAAGGCTACAGAATCGCCGGTATAGTTAATTATTGGTGATATATTGCTTATATATTGATGACACATGTAGAATGGAATGCCGTATTTACCCATAAACCTATCGTCGGAAGTACTTAATTTACCGGAATTAAAAAATATTGAAGATATCCAAACACTGGCTTTTGCAACCGATCAAGAACACGAAAATCATTGATTATTTTTTACCCTTCCTGAAGCTTCTGATTTGCAAGAGCAATTTAAGCAATATTTTTTCAACTTCATGTTTATTCCTGGCATCCAACAACATAACAGGACATGTAAAGCCATTTTTTAAGATATAGGTATGATAATCTAATAAACTGGTTTGTGTGTGATTATCATCAAAATGGGTGATCGCTATTACTCCCGAAGAACTTTGCAAAAAACCACCATATCTATTTAAGTAATAATCAATTTCTGTCAATGGATTTTGGCACCCATTGTCAATCATTACAACCATGCCGCTGGCGCCTTTACACAAAATATCAGCCATAAAATCAAAACGTCTTTGTCCTGGCGTACCATAAATATGGATTTTTGTATTGGCGATATAGGCGACCCCATAATCTATAGCTGTTGTAGTGGTTTCTTTTCTGTGCAGGGCAACGGATTCAGTTGCTTTTGTCTCGGTAGAAATAACAGGTATTTCGCTAATTGCCTTTATGGAGGTAGATTTACCAGAACCGACGTTACCCGCCACAACAACTTTAAGCTCGCTTTTTTCCAGAGGCTCTTGCTTATTTGCTGCGTCAGCAAGAGAAATGAATTTATCCTGTTTACCTATTATACTGATGTGGTTAGACTCTGACCTATCAAAGGGAACGTTTAAAGACTCTGCTTTGGCAGCTATTTCTTGAATTAATGCGATATTATTTATGCTCATGAATCTCTCTCTTTTCTCAAAACTATTACTTTCAATTTATTGAAATACCAAACAAATTTAAATTGATTTAATTTGAAACCTGATTATTTTTAATTAGATTTAACCATCAATTCTATTGCGTCTTGTAAATAAGCAAAAATACGATTAAGCCTTTATAAATTATGAAAGTCTCCATCCAAATACGTTACGACACGCTGACGCTACATTAGCGCTTAAACAGAGCCGTCATACAGCATAATATTTCTATTCGGCCTTTATGCTCTGGTCAATCGCCAACTTCTCGTGGCAAGAGTTGGTCCCGCCCTAATGCGTTAAACAATTCATCAAAGTCGATTTTGAACCAAATCTGGCCGTCTTGCTTAAAACTGCCAGAGCCTTCGCATTGTCCAATCAACGACAGTTCTGCCAGTTCCTTAACGGGCTGAAACAACTCACCACGTTTGACCTCCGGATCCCCGTCTATCCATAAAGCAGCCAAGTTACTCCCCTTGCCAATCACATAAAGCCGTCGATTATCCGGGTCTACCAACTCTTCGCTTAACACCTCGTGCAAATCGAAAACCGGAACCTGATTTCCATGCAAATTCAATAGACCGCTTACCCATGGAGTAGAATTGGGCAGGCGTTTGATTGAGATATTATCGGTGACTGGCTTATAAAGCGAAGAAGCCCCGAGAAATCCAATTCGGCCAATACAAATACCGAAAGCCATTTCTTCTCTCTTTAAAGACATTGTTGAACTTGCAATTTTGCCCTCTTCAACGGTTCCATATTGTGCATACATAAAAACTACTCCAGATAGAAATATCAAAACTTTTCAATTAGAGCCTTAGCGGATTAATACTGCTTACCATGCCTGGATTTAATCTTAAGGCGTAGCAGACCGCATAGCTGTAATTTACTATTGCAGAAAAATTCTAGCATATTTTATAATTCTTTATATGGCAAAAAATCATTTTATTATCAAAAATAATTATTACAAATACATGAAATAAATATGAAAACCAGAAAAACAAAAAAACAAAACTTTTTTCCTTATAAAATTCACTAGACTATGCATTAGAAATAAATAATATTTTGTATTTGTAAAAATAATAGATTAATCACACGATTATCCAATCCATCCAACGCCTCATCAAACGAAAGACAAATATCAACACAAAATAAGCGCAATTATCATGCCATCATTATTTATCTCAAAATAATTTTAATTTTGCTATTTAAGTATATGATTTTTATATATAGAAATTAATTAGCATTAAATATATTTATGCATAAAATTTCCGAAGTTTTATTATTTCCGTGCCCTTTTCAACTTTGCGCACTAATCAAGTGCGGTAAGAACTTTCCGTCGTTTTTGGCCGGATTAGTGCGGCAAACGATAAAGCTGCCTACCCGACCAAGTTTTGCAAAAAGCAATTCCTCCGTATGCTGGAAACATGCTGAATTGGGACATGGCAGACGATCATTTTATGAAGTCGTCGGCACTACTTTTTTTCGAAAAAGAAAAATCGACCATTAATTCATCCCATGTTGCCGCCCTCCCCCATCCGTCATAGAATGAGCGTTTATCAGCTCAACTTAGCGGATTTATTATGTCAGATAAAATTTGGTTTAGAACCGGCGAAGCCACCGTATTTTCGAGTGAAGGTCAAGGCACCGACGCGATGCCCGAAATTCTGATCGGCCATGTGCAAGGACCTGCCGGCCATGCGTTCGCAAATTTGATGGGACAAACCGAAGGGCACACCCGGATGTTCGCGATTCGCGCCTGCAATCAACAGGTACGCCCGGCTACCTTGATGGTACCGAAAGTAACCATTAAATCATCGGCTTATGTGAACCTACTTGGCGGCCCGGTGCAATCGGCCATCGCCGATGCGGTGCTGGACAGCGTTATCGACGGCGTACTGCCGGCTGACCAGGTCAACGATCTGTGTATTATCGCGATGATTTGGATCGCGCCGGAATGCGCGACCAATCCCGATCTGGACCGGAAAGATCTGTACCGCACCAATTACGAAGCGATGAAACTGGCTATCTCACGCGCGATGAGCAATTCGCCGACTATCGAGGAATTGAAAGCGAATCGACATAAGATTTTCCATGAGATGTACGATCCGGAAACCGGCGAATCGCAGTGGTAACATGGGTGATCGCCGATGCGCATCCAGCCTAAACTGCAACTAGAAGCCTGCCCGGAGTGCGATGCACTGCTAAAACCGGCGACGCTCGATACCGGCGACAAGGCGCATTGCCCGCGCTGCGGCTTTCTGTTGCAGCGCGCGCAAAAAAACAGCATCGAACGCAGTCTTGCATTGTCGATCACCGGCCTGTTGCTGTTCATTCCAGCCAATTGCCTGCCGCTGCTCGGCATCAAATTTCTCGGCAATACCAAAGACGGCATTCTGTTGTCGGGCGTCACAGCCTTGTATGCCGAGCACATGTGGGCGGTCGCAACGTTGGTGTTTCTGTCCAGCACGCTGTTTCCGCTCGTGAATATCCTGCTGACTCTAACGATTAGCGCGCATCTTTATTTGAATCGCCCGAATCGTTATCTGGCGCACTGGATGCGCTGGCTGCAACATCTCGGCGAATGGGCGATGCTGGAAGTTTATACACTCGGCATCATCGTCGCTTGCGTCAAATTGTCGTCGATGGCCGATCTACGCTTCGGCCTAGGCCTGTATGCGTTTGTCGGTTTGCTGCTGGTCGCAGTCACATTGGCCGGTAGCCTCGATTCCATGTTGTTCTGGCAACGCATCGACGCCTTGCGCAGGAAACCGGTATGAAGGCGCTGCCCGGCGCGTTGCGCCAAGGATTGATCCGCTGCGGCGATTGCGGCGCCTTGACGAAGCGCGGTGCGGCATCGCGGCCCTGCCCCGTCTGTGGCAGCCAGCTGCATGCGCGCATCCCGAACAGCCTGCAACGCACGCTGGCGTTTTTACTCTGCGGTTATGCGCTGTATATTCCGGCCAATATTTTTCCGATCATGACCGTCACCCGATTCGGCGCCGGCGAGGCACATACGATCCTCGGCGGCATTCTGACCCTGATCGAAGGCGATATGCTCCCGATCGCAATTCTGGTATTCATCGCCAGCATTCTGGTCCCGCTGCTGAAACTGGTCGGCCTGTCTCTGCTGTGGTTGTGCGTGTTTTACCGCTGGCAGGTCAACGCGCGCCGCTGGACGCAGTTGTATCGGATCATTGCTTTTGTCGGCCGCTGGTCGATGCTGGACATTTTCATGATTTCGATCTTGATTTCATTGGTCGATCTCGGCGGTATCGCGCAAGTCCTTGCCGGCCCCGCCGCGACCGCGTTTGCCTCGGTCGTAGTGATCACGCTGTTTGCAGCCAAAAATTTCGACCCCCGCCTGATATGGGATAATCAAAACGTTTGATGAACGACGAATTTGCTTACGAAACCGAAGATGCCTCACTGAACAAGAAGCCCGAACTGCCGCTGGTCTGGCTGCTGCCGATTTGCGCGTTCATCGTCAGCGGCTGGCTGATTTTCAAATCGGCCTCCGAAAAAGGACCGGTGATCACGATCGATTTTCCGACCGCCGAGGGACTCGAAATCGATAAGACCAAAATCCGTTATCTGGATGTCGAAATCGGCAAGGTCACCGACATCAACATCAATCAGGATTCGAAAACAATCCAGGTGACCGCCCAGATGCACCGCACAGCGGAAAATTATCTGAACCAAAACACCAGCTTCTGGGTTGTGCGTCCGCAAGTCGGCCTGGCCGGCATCTCGGGACTGAATACGCTGATTTCCGGCGCGTATATCGAAGTCAAACCCGGCGACGGTTCGCATCAGCATCATTTCACCGGCCTGCCCGCCGCGCCGGTGCTGAAGACCGAAGCCAAAGGCCGGCAATTCGTGCTCGAAACGACAAACCTCGGTGCGCTCGCCCCCCGTACGCAGATCAATTTCCACGGCATTCCGGTTGGCGAAGTGTTGACTCAGGAACTCTCCGTCAATGCCGACTCTATTCGTCTTGTCATCTTCATCAAGGCCCCGTACGATCAATTCGTGCGCAAAAACACCCGCTTCTGGAAAGATAGCGGCATCGATTTATCCGCCGGCGCGGACGGATTCAAGGTTAGGACCGGCCCACTGGTCTCGATGTTGAGCGGCGGCATTGCGTTCCGCACGCCACCGGAAGATACGATAAAGGACGTCAAACCGGAATATACGATGTTCCATCTGTACGATAACTACGAGCAATCAACCCAGATAGAATACCGTAACACACTGAAATATGTGATGTATTTCAACGGCTCGGTGCGCGGCCTGACCGAAGGCGCGCCGGTGCAGTTGCGCGGGATACCGATCGGAACGGTCACCGGCATCAGCTTAGAACTGGACGCAAAGACTGCGGACATCCGAATTCCGGTCACGGTTGACCTGGAACCGGACCGGATCAAGGAAATCAACAAGCAGCCAAACATCAGCAACAAGGACATGATGTCACGCCTGATCAGCAAGGGCCTGCGCGCGCAACTGCAAACCGGCAGTCTGTTGACTGGCCAACTCTTGGTCGATCTCGATTTTCATCCGCACAGCAAAGTCACCTTGCACTCAAACAACAGCCCTTATCAAGAGTTCCCGACCATCCCGAGCTCGCTCGATCAGTTCACGCATTCGGCGCAGACGATCATGGACAAGATCGCCAAACTGCCGCTCAATGAATTGACCATCGAAATGAATAACACCCTGAAATCACTGCAAGTCACATCGAAGGCGGCCAACGGCATGCTGGCCGGCGCCAGGCAAACGATCGGCAGCGCCGATAAATCGCTGCAATCGGCCGACCAGCTGCTACGCTCGCTCGAACCGGGCTCGACCACACGCCATGAGATTGACAAACTGCTGCTGGAATTGAATCAATCGGCCAATTCGGTCAAGCAACTGACCGACTATCTGGAACAACACCCCGAAGCGCTACTTAGAGGCAAAGGCGATGAATAAGATGATGTGCTTATACCGTTTAAATCTTCTTGCCGCTTGCCTGCTGAGCGCCTGCGCGTCGACGCCGGAAACGCATTTCTATGTGCTGAACGCCTTAAGCCTTCCTGCGCAATTCTCTCCAGCCGAAGCCCCGAAACGGCTGATCGGCGTCGGCCCGGTCACCGTGCCGGCGCTGCTCGAACGTAAGCAGATCATCACCCGCACCGGCGACAACAGCATCACATCGAGCGAATTCCACCAGTGGGCCGCGCCGTTAAAGGAGTCGATAACCGAAACGCTGGCGCAAAATCTGTCCGTTCTGCTGCCTAACGACATCATCAAGGCCTATCCGTGGAGCGCCTACGGCGACATGGATTTTCATGTGATCATCGACATCGCGCGCTTCGAAACGAACGCCGCGCAAACCGCCGAACTACGGGTAAACTGGTCGATCATGGACGATAAAAGCCATCGCCTACTTAAGCACGGCCACGCCAAGATTGACCGCCATCAGGCCGGTAGTGGCCATACCGATACGGTCAAGGCATTGAGCGAAACCCTAGAAGAATTCAGCAAGCAGCTAGCCGGCAGCCTGGCTTCTCTAACCTCTTAGCATGATGCGGAACGGAATGAATTGCTCCCGTCCTTACCCAGTTCCGTATAAAAGCAAGCCCTGGTCTCGTATCGACGCCACCATCAAGCGCAATTCCTTCTCGAGGCTTCTATCTTCGCTCAAAAACGGGCTCCGTTCGCGCACCTGTTGCAGCGTGCGGACGATAGCAGGACTCAACGCCTCTAGGCCGCCTCTGAGCTCCACACCCTGCACCGCCGCCAGCAGCATAGCGGCGGCGGCCTGTTCGGTCAGTTCGATGATGCGGATGCAATCCCGGGCCGCGATCGTGCCCATGCTGACTTTATCCTGGTTGTGGCATTCGGTCGAGCGCGAAAAGACGCTGGCGGGCATGGTCAATTTAAGCGCTTCGGCGGTCCAGGCCGAAACCGCGATCTGCACGGCCTTGAAGCCGTGGTTCAGGCCGGCGGCGGGGCCGGTCGCGCCGGACAGGTTAGCCGGCAGACCGTGATTGAATTTCGGGTCCATCAACTGCGCCATTTGCCGGTCCAACAGGTCGGCCAGATTGGCGACCGCGGTTTTCATACTGTCCATCGCGAAGGCGATATGGCCGCCGTAGAAATGGCCGCCGTGCAGCACGTGTTCGCCTTCCGCGTCTATGATCGGATTGTCGTTCGCGCTGTTCAGTTCGTTTTCGATAAACTGGCGCAGCCAGGGCAGCGCGTCCTCGAGCACGCCGATCACATGCGGGGCGCAGCGCAATGAGTAGCGGTCCTGCAGGCGGGTATCATGGCGCGGCGCGGACTCGGTCAATTGCAGATCGGCGCGGATGCGACCGGCCACCCGATTTTGACCGGGATGCGGTTTGACCGTGAACAGTTTTTCATCGTAATGATAGGCATTGCCCGTCAATGCGATCGAGGCGAGGCTGGTGATCCGGGTCGCCAGGCGCGCCAGGTACTCGGCCCTTTGATAAGCCAGACAGGCCACGCCGGTCATTGCAGCGGTGCCGTTCATAATCGCGAGGCCTTCCTTCGGTTTCAACTCCAAAGGCTCGATGCCAAGCTTTGCAAAGACCTCGCCGGCAGAGCGGCGCTCGCCCTGATACAACACCTCGCGCTCGCCGGCCAAGACCGCCGCGACATACGACAGCGGTGTCAAATCGCCGCTCGCGCCGACCGAGCCTTCCTTCGGAATTAACGGCAGAATGTCGTGTGCAAGCAGGGCGGCCAGACGCTGCAACAGCAGGTAGCGGACTCCTGAGTAGCCTTGCGCGAGGCTGTTCAGACGCACGGCCAGGATCGCGCGGGTTTCCTCGTCGCTGAAATGCTCGCCGAGGCCGCAGCCGTGGAAGGTATAGAGATGCCTTGAAAGTTCGTTGACCCATTCGAGCGGAATCTGCACGGTGCAGGAATCTCCGAAGCCGGTCGTCACGCCATAGACGAAGCCTTGCTCATTTAACAGTGTCTCGATGAAGCGCGCGCCTTTATCGATACGCTCGACGAAGGCGGGCGCCCAGCTCAATTCGGCGAATGCCTGCCTGTGCGCAATCCGGCCGATGTCTTCGATACTGAGCGGCTGGCCATCAAAAATGACGGTTTTTCTGATTAAGTCATCGTTCATCGAGGCAACTCCAAGGCCATCGCCGCCGTTTTTATCCAGTAGACCCAGCCTGCAAGAGCAACAAGCGAATCGCCCGCTAATCGGTATAACAACTTCATGATTCCTTGTGCCAAAACGGGTAAAAATTAAACCATTGCAACGGCTCCTGCAGACAATAGGCCTGCAAACGGTTCGCGTAGCGCTGGATTGTTTCCTGCAATGCCTGCTCGCGCTGCTTTCTCGGCAATTTGAGACCGTCGCTGAAAGGGTCGAAATAAATGACATACTTGCCGCGTCTCTTCAGGCAAAATACCGTAAAAACCGGACATTTCAACAACGCCGCCAAAATGAACGGACCTTCCGGAAACAACGCCTTGGCGCCTAAAAAATCGGCTTCCGCGACACGATCTTGATTGCTCACCGGGGTCCGGTCCGCCGCGACGATCACGATTTCGCCCTGATCGATCTTGTCCGCCAGCCGAATCGAGGTCGCCGCGCTGATTTCGGTGACCTGAATCAGATTCAGCTGGCTGGCACTGTTATAGCGGCTCAACAGTTCGCTGAATTTTTCGGCATGCCGGGTATGCACGAGCACATTAACCCTGATGTTTTTATTTAGACTCGCGATCATCCGACAGACCTCCAGATTGCCTAGATGCGACCCCAGAAGCAACACGCCCTGCCCCTGTCTTAGGCGCTCGAGCACCGATTCCCGGCCCCGGTATTCGACATCGCCAGGCGAAATCATGCCTGCCCAGGCCGCCAGTTTGTCGAGAATCGCTTCCGCGAAGGCCATGAAATGGCGAAAGCTGTCGAGCCTACCGCCGCTCAGTTGGAAATCTGCTGAAAACCCTGCAACACGGTGCAGATAATCGCGGCTCGCGTCTCTGCCCCGCCGGTTCACCAGCCAGTAGTAAGCGACCACCGGATACAAAAAAAACTGCACAATAGGACGCCCGCCGAGGCGGTAAATCCCAAGCAAAAGGCGCATGCCCCAGACCACGCTGTATTCGCCCATCTCGGCCCAGTGCGGTTTTGTCACTGCCAATGCCTCAGAATCAGGCGAGGCAGGCGTGCCAGCATGCCGAAAAACAACCGCGCATGGATTTTCGAGATCATCAGATTGTCCTGCCACAGCCGAAAATGCGAGATGCCGACCAACGGATAACTGACCCGGGTCGGCAGATTGATCACCCGCACGCCCCGCCAGTACAATCTGACGATGATGTCGATATCGAAATCCATGCGCCGGCTGATCCGGACGTAAGCGCAGAGCCGTTCGACCGCGACCAGCGGGTACAGCCTGAAGCCGCACATCGCATCGCCGATCGCGAACGACAGCGTATTGATCCAGACCCAGAGATTCGTGAACTGGCGTCCGTACTGGCGGCTAAGCGGCGCCTCCTTGCCGAAGACCGGAAAACCCGCGATCAAAGCCTCCGGATGCTGCCGGCTCGCGTCCAAAAAGCGCGGGATGTCGTCGATTCGATGCTGGCCATCCGCATCGATCTGCAAGGCATGGGTAAAGCCTTGCGCAATCGCCGCCCGGAAGCCGTCGAGCACCGCCGCGCCCTTGCCGCCGTTTTCGGCGCGGACGATCAACGTCAGCCAATCGGCTTCCCGACGGGCGAACTCTTCAAGCGCCTCGTGGCAAACCTTAGAACTGCCGTCGTCGATCAAAAATACCTGCAAGCCGAAGGGTTTGATCGCCGCAACCACGCTCGGCAGTGCCTGTTCGTGGTTATAAACGGGGATGATGATGCAGGTTTTCAAGACTCGGCTCCATAGACCAGGCGCCCGGAACTGTAGGCCTCGGCTCCCTTGCGATATTGAAAAACCAGTTTTCCGGAAGCTTCGCGCCATTCCAGGCTCAATTCGAGTTCGTCATCCGGACGGATCATCTTTCCGAATTTGATCACTTCCATGTGCGAAAAAGGCGCCGTGATCGGAAAAAAAATCTTGCCGAAATGCTCCGCCCAGCCGATCTGAACGACCCCCGGCAATAACGGAAATTTCGGAAAATGATCCGGAAAATAACCGAGCTCCTTCGGCACTTTGATCCTGAGGCGCACGCAGGCCACATCGGTTTCGGCGGCCAGCACTCTCGGGAGGCTCCGGGTATCGGTATTCATCAATGAGGTCAAAAGTTCCTGTTTCACTTTGCCTTGCGTAGTCAAAGGAATTGAGTTCACGAACAGCCATTTTCTGGGCAGCGTCACCGCATCGAAACTGTCGGCAAGGACGCTACGCAGTTGTTTGATCAAAGCGTTTCTACCCTGCTCCTGAAGCTGTGCCGAGCCACTATCGTTCAAGACCGCCGCGATCGCAACCACATCCCGGTGGCGGGCCAGCACGAACGCATAGGCTTCGGCAATCCAGTGCGTATCCTGAAGACGCTGCTCCAGGGCGGTCAGCGACAACCTTTTCTCTTCGATCTTGACGATACGATCCTGCCTTCCGTGCAGCAGAAAGCGGCCGTCGTTCAGTTGGGTCAGACGATCATCCAACGGCAGGCCGTCCTGAGCGGTCAAATAAGGCGAATAGAGATGGGGCCTGTCGGCTATCCATTGGATTCGGATATCCGCAAACGGCTGCCACGGCGCGTCGACTTGCCCGGACGCCTGCCGCCAGGCAATGCCGCCGGTTTCGGTGCTGCCGTAAACTTCGATCACCGTGCGGCCGCTGGCAGTGAAGATTTGCCGGGCCGCCTCCGCAGGCAAAGGGCCGCCTGAGCTAAAAATCGCCGCAAGGCCGGCGATACCCTGCCAGGGCGATTGCTCGTCGAGTCGCTTCAGATGGCCGGGACTCGCGATCCAGCAAGTCTTGGCGGCATCGCCATCAGCCAAGAGCGCTTCGGGGCTCAAAAACATTGGGCTATGGAAACAGCGCCTCGCCGACAGCGGCCATAACATCCTGAACAACAAGCCATAGATATGCTGATGACTGACCGTGCCCGCAATGCACGCATCTCCCAGCAATCCTCCCCAAAGACTTTCCAGTGTATCAATTTCGGCCTGCAATTGGCGCAGGGTTTTCGGCACCGCTTTCGGCGGCCCCGAGGAACCCGAGGTAAACAGGACGATGCAGGGAACATCCATATCGAGAGCCGTAAGACGGCTAACCGAGCCTTCCGTCATCAGTAAATCAGCATCGAAAGGATCATCCGGCCAGTCGCCGAGCAGCCGACATCGTTCAAGACGCAGTTGCCGCGCGGTTTCGGGCAGACTGTTGCCGGAAATCCAGACTTCCTTGCCTGCATGCAGCAGCGCGAACAACAGTACCGTAAACGGATAGGCATCCTGCGTATATAACGCATAACGCCGATCGGGTTCTCTACGCAATGTATGCGCCCAAGTGCAGACCGCCTTAGCGAATTGATCACGCCGATACAGTATCCCCTGATGGCGTGCGATCGGCACCGGGTCCTGCATCGCTTCGATGCCGCACGTTGACAGCAAAATCAAGTTATCCCGCATGCTTTTGCGTTCTGATCCGCACCAGGTATTCGCCGCCAAACAAAGTGCCCATCAGTAGATAAGCTATCAGGCCATTGTATAAACTCCAGATTTCGAAACTGCTCCATAATGCAGTCGCCAACGCGATGCCGCCGTTCACCATGAAAAAGCCGCACCAGACCTGGGTCACACGCCGCGTATAAGCGACGCCCGAAGGCGGCAGGTCCGGATGACGCAGGCGGGCCAGACGTTCGATCACGGTCGGCGGATGGAACAGACTCCAGGCAAACAGCGTCAGCAACGCGCCATTCATCATGACCGGATAAAATCGCAGGGTAATCGGATCGTTGCGCCAGATCGCGAGCGCGCAAAAGATCATACCGGCGATCACTATCAGCCGACTGCCTAGCGCCTTGACGCCACCGAAAGCCTGTCTGATCACCAACAAGCCGATCAACACTGCGGCGATTTTCCACGGTTCGAAATACTGGATGCCGAAATAGACCGCGAAGGGATAGGCGATAGTCAAAAAACCTATGACGATGTTGATCAATGGACGCATGCAATCTTGTTTCACCTCTCGCCTTGGAGCTTTCCCCTATGCATTGACCATCTTATAAACCGCCTCGACCACATCGCCGATCGTGCGGGCCGTTTTGAAATCCTCCGGCTTGACAGCCTTGCCGGTCATTTCCTTCAGCCTGACGATCATATCGACCGCATCAATGCTGTCGAAATCGAGGTCTTGATATAGCCGCGCCTCCAGCGTAATGTCGTCTTTGTCCAGTTCAAACATCTCGACCATCAATTCCTGAATGGCCGCCAAAATTTGTTCACGATTTTCCATCATTTCCTCAACTGCGCGCGGATTCAATATAGTGGGCCAAGGCGGAAATCGAGGCGAAGATAAGCGCCACGTCTTCTTTTTCGGCATTGATTTTAACATTATATTTTTTTCGGATCGCAAGGCCCAGTTCGAGCGCGTCGATCGAATCGAGCCCGAGCCCTTCGTTGAACAGCGCCGCATCGCTGTCGATGTCATCGACGCCTATATCCTCCAGGTCCAGCGTCTCGATGATCAATTGTTTCAATTCATTTTCCATGGTTCTGATAGATTTCTCTCTGTTCGGTAAAATAATCCTGTAAAAACTGATTCAAACGGCGCACCGCGATCGATTTGGGTTCAAGCTGCTGAAACGGTTCCAGCGGGATGTCCTCGCCGACATGCATCGCGAGATGAAAACGCCGACGGTAAGGAATGCTGTACCAGGACTCGGCCTTGGTCAAGGTGCTCGGATAGCAGGACAGCGTGACCGGCGTGACGATTTTTCCGGCCTGCAAGGCGATCGCGGCGGCCCCGCGCTGAAAGCGGTAAGGCTTGCCGGGCACCGAACGGGTGCCTTCCGGAAAAATGATCATCGAGCCGCCCGCGCGCAGCCAGTCCACGCATTCTTCGATCATCTGTTCGGGATCGCCGTTGCTGATATAGCCTGCATTCAAAATCGGCCCGCGCATGGCCGGATTGCGCCAGAGCGAGGCCTTCACGATGCAACTGGCTTCGCTGACCCGGCTGATCAGGAACACGATATCGACCAGCGTCGGATGATTCGCGATGATCAATTGGCCGGGCCGGTTCAATTTTTCAAGCCCGACGATCTCATAAGTCATGATGCCGATCCGGTGCATCAGGCCGATGAACGCATAAAAGCTGTAATGCACCACATGCTGGCCGCGTTTGATCCGCTCCCGGCGGCTGCCGGGCAAGACCGACAAGAGGGGGAATACCAGCACCCAGAGCAGAAATCCACCGACGCCGAAGGCCGTAAAACTGACCGCGGTGCCGAAAAGGCGCCAGAGATAGTCCAGCTTGTAGATTAAATTTTTTCCCATCGCCAACCGCGCCCCTCAAAAATCAAACCGGACTCCGTGCTGTCGCCGAGCAGAAAGTCGATAAACGGCGGCAATTGCAGCGGCTGCTCGCGGTCATCCCGGCATTCCGGCGCGCGGCGCAAACGTAGCGCCATGCCCGCCCCATCCAAGGATAGACGAAGTGCCAGGGCGCAAGGAAATTCGGCATTCAATTTGAACGGAGCGAGAGGATAAAATTCGGCGATCGGCTCGTCGTACAGCACCACGAGCACCTGCCCCGCGCCTTCCTGCAACAGACCGAGCGCCTCCAGGAAAGCCGGCGCGAGGCCATCGAGCCCAGGCGCCATTACCGTGATTTCCTGTTGATTGTGGTAGACAATCGAATACAGCCCCGCTATCGCATTATGGACGGACAAACTAAACACGGTCGGCGACAGTTCCTCGCCAGCCTGAATCATTTGCAGCATTTCGAGCGCTTTTCCGACCTCGCCATGCGCGGAGCTGAAGACTGTCGGCAAGGTTTCTCCGGGATTCAGGCACTGATCGATCGCATTGAAAACTAATCTGGCCAATGGGCTCAAACGGCGCTGCTGCAGCTTCGGGATGAAATCGGGTATTTTAGGCAAAGCATTGTCGATTTCCCGCGCGCCGGTCCGAAAGCCGCCCCAGCCTTCCCTGCCGTGCAGACCCGGCGCGCAGATGCTCCAGTCGCTCAGCACAAAATCGGCAACCTTATAGACAGAGGACATGATTCGTCGGAAAAACCAGGCAGAGGTCGGGCACAAGAAACACGGCGAAAAATTTCAATCAAAGGCGCGTTTATACCATAAACGCGCGCCGCGCGCATTTTGGCAAATTCATCTGCGTAAATGGTAAACTAGACCATCGCAACTTTTGGGTAACAGAGAAACCGATCAATGAACATCACACAAACCGCATCTTCCTTTGCCGGCATCGTCTTGCTGGCGTTATTGAACGGCTGCGCCTCCACCGCGCCCGAAACGAAAGCCGCAGAAGCCGCGCCCGCGCCGCGGATCAACGACTTCCCGACCCGCGACCGCGTCGAATATGTGCTGAACTGCGTCGCTCAACACGGCGGCCTGACCTACATCACGCAATACGCCTGCGGCTGCAAGATCGACAAGATTGCAGAAAAAATGTCTTTCGCCGATTTCGAGGCGGCCAAAACCTTCAACTATCTGCGCAGCACACCCGGTGAGGCCGGCGGGGTTTTCCGAGATCCGAAGCAATCGAAGGACTTGCGCAAGGAACTGAAGGATGCAGAAGCGTATGCCGAGAGGCAATGTTTTGTGAAATAACGTCCCTCCTCGGGCGCAATAGGTTTTAGCCTATTGCGCCCGATGATTCTGCACCGCCCAAGATCAAGCGACATACGCCGTCTAACCTGCCCGAGTCATCAAAAGCGCTATCAAAAAAGTGAATTATTTCACAAAGATCTAGAGAACTAATTCACTGACACCATAATCAAGCTTCTTTATGCTGTAACTAAAATCCAATCGTTCCATCTTGATCCTTTGATTATGACAGAAATACTAAACCGGCTTACCCAGCCTTCGGGCCTTTATTATGGGGACAGAGATATGCATCGTTCAACCACCCATACCAAGAACGGCTTTCTCGAAATGCTGAATATTTTTGATTGCGTAAAATCGTCTCTGATCGTAGCCGGCCATTACAGCGTGGGGCCTGACCTTAACGAAACATCGATTCCCGGACTCGCCGAATCCCTATCGTTCGAAGCCGGGGCGGATTTGGTGCGCCGTGCGCATAGACTGTCTAAAAACTGCCGCCTGGTGTTGTGGATCAATGATCTTGCAATCAATCAGGAGGGGCGCGACGCGTTCAAACAAAATTACAGGCTGCCTGATCACTACGCCGAAATTGTCCGCCGTAATTACCTTAAGGATCAAGACATTTGCGTGATGTATAAAAGTTCCCTGCGTAACCAGGCGTCAACGGAACTGCACGCCATTTATAAAAAAATGCCGTATCTCTTCGACCAAGTCGAGGCAGCGGATACACGGCTGATTCGGTGCGTGGACACTGCCCCCTGTTCGGAGGAACGAGAGGCGGACAGAGTCGCCTATGTGATTCAGGGCCCCTACAAGGAACCGCTCGTCGTCAAGGACGGGCCGCATCCGAATTATAATCTGACCTTGGCCACATTGTTTAAGGAACTGAACAAGCGGTTCTCGCCGGGAATGATCGTCACCGTCTTTAACGAAACCGATGAGTACCGCCTGAATCTCGGCATGCATGTGGCAAAAACACTCTTTAATATGTCCACGCCGATGATGAACGTCTATTGCGATCACGAAGAATTAAGCGCTTACAACTTCGCGTCGGTCCCGCTCAAGTACAGGCGGTGATCACTTCACCTCATAAGTTTCGCTATACGTCGAACCCTTCACACAGGCATCCCGCGCGGTCGGGCTTTCGCAAGAGGTATCGCTGATTTCCGCTTTCAAGGTCCCAGGAGCTTGCGGCACGAAATAAAAGCGGAAATTCGGGTCCGAACTGATCGCAATATCGGTCTTCGCGGTCAACACCGGCTTGCCGTTGAAAGTGACTTTCAGTTGTTCGATGAAATGCGATTTCTTCACGAAACGCGTCATCTGATCCATCTGCATGCCGGTAATGTTCGGATGGCTGATCAATAATTGCACCAGATTCGGTTCGGCCGTTTTGATGCCGTCATCCAGCCTGAATTTCATTTTGCCGAGCCGCTTCATCGAGGCATCGAGATCCGCGCCGATCGGCGCGGAGCAACCGCCGCTGGCCTTCACGTATTTTTTCGTCATCACCAGCCTGCCGTCGTTCAGTTCTGCAATTGCCCGGATGAAGCTGTAAGTATTAACCCGTATTCGCATCGCCAAATCGGCCTTGCCGCTGTAGGGTGTCAACTCAAACTCGCCGACAAAAGGTAACGGATTTTTATCGACCAGCACCAGGATCTTTTTGATATAACTATCCTGAGTCTGCGGAATTTTACTGACGATTTTCAAGGGCACCAGCGCCGGATCCTCGGCCCGGTAAGGCGCTTCCAGTTCAATGACATCATTGCCTTCCGCGATTGATTTTCCGGCAAAATATTGATTCTTCAGCACGGTGTTCCATTCGTTTTCGTCGCCCTCGGCAAAGGCCGCCCACGGCAACATGAATAACACCAGCATAACGTACAGAAATTTAGTTATATTCATTTTTGGTTAACCCGATTATTGAGTAATCGTCTCATTATGAGCCCAGCGAAAAACAAGGGCAACCCTATACAACACCCGTTCATGCCGTTTACTGCAAATCAGTCTCTTATTCAGCCATCAGCCTTACAGATTGAGATCGGCAATTTTGACCGGACTATTGAAACTGCTGTCTCGAGCGCCCTATAATGAAACACGGCTCAAATATAACCCAATCCGATCGCCGCAAGCCCATCGTCAAAACAATAACTGCGAGGTTGAAATGTACAAATGGATAATCGCCCTGCTGTTGACCAGCATCCTGTCCGGCTGCGGCTATAACGATCTTCAGGTTAGCGATGAAAACGTGAAGGCCGGCTGGGCGGAAGTGCTTAACCAGTACAAGCGCCGCGCCGATCTGGTACCTAATCTGGTCAATGTCGTCAAAGGCTATGCAGCTCACGAAAAGGATGTCTTGACCGAAGTCACCGAAGCGCGGGCACGCGTCGGCGCGATACAGGCTACGCCCGAACTGGTCAACGATGAAGAGGCATTCAAAAAATTCGTTGCGGCTCAGGGGCAGATGACCAACGCTATATCGCGCCTCCTTGCAGTGGCCGAAAACTATCCGCAGCTCAAGGCCGACGGCTTGTTTCGCGATTTACAGGCGCAATTGGAAGGTACTGAAAATCGCATCACGGTCGCGCGCAACCGTTACATTGGCACCGTAAAGAACTACAACGTAATCGTGCGTTCTTTCCCGTCCAACCTCACGGCTATGCTATTCGGTTACAAAACCAAGCCCAGCTTCACGGTTGAAAACGAACAAGCCGTATCCGAACCGCCCAAAGTCGATTTCGGCGTGCCGACGCCTGCGCCCAGCCAATAAAAAATGCTAATACATATCGCCGGTCCCTTGACGTTAAGCCGACAGCGCGGCACGAATTGCCGGAAAGATCGATCCACTCTTAAGGCCATTTTCGGACTGATTCTGCTGCTGTTCATCGATATTGTTTCGGCGCAACTTGCGATACCCGATTTGTCCAAGCGTGTGAGCGACCTGACCGGCACACTCACTGCCATACAGACGAACACACTCGAAAACAGGCTGGCCGCGTTCGAACAAGAAAAAGGCAGCCAGATCGCCGTGCTGATCATCGCCACCACGCAACCCGAAGATATCGCCGCCTACGGGATCAGGGTTGCGGAAGCCTGGAAAATCGGCCGGAAAAAAATCGACGACGGCGTGATTATGATCGTAGCCAAGAACGACCGCCGGCTACGGCTTGAAGTCGGCTACGGACTCGAAGGCGTGATTCCTGACGCCGTCGCCAAACGCATCATTGCCGAAACCATTACGCCTTACTTCAAGCAAGGCGATTTCGCGGCCGGCATAGACGCCGGGGTAACACAAATTATGGCGCTAATCAAGGGCGAGGCTTTGCCAGCGCCACAGGAAAGCACCGAGAAAGCACCATCGGAATCGACCTTTCTGTTCCTCCTGGCTGCCGGCCTGATCGTCGGCTTCATCCTCTCCCTGATGCTCGGACGTCCCATGGCAGGACTGATCGCAGGCTTCGGCAGTACCGCAGTCGCGGCATTGTTCTTCGGCTTGGGCTTTGCGATATTTTTGGGCATCCTGGTATTCTTCATGATTATCGGCGGCAACCGGTACAGCGGCTGGTCCAGCGGCGGCGGTTACCACAGCGGCGGCGGAGGTTCATGGGGCGGCGGCGGTGGCGGTTTCGGCGGCGGAGGCGCATCCGGATCATGGTAAACATCAAACGCTGGCTCAAACATCTGTTTATGCCACCCTGGCGTTGGCGCACCGCCTTTCCTTCGGCAACGCTGACGGCCATCGAAGAGGCGATCAGTCAATCCGAACGCAAGCACCGGGGCGAACTGCGTTTTGTGGTCGAAAACTCGTTGCCGCCCATGCACGTGTGGCGCGGTAGAACCCCCGCCAACCGGGCGCAGCAAGTTTTTGCCGATTTACGCATCTGGGACACCGAAGAAAACAGCGGCGTACTGATTTATCTGCTGCTGGCCGACCGGGAGGTTCATATCGTCGCGGATCGCGGCATCGCCAGACGCGTTGCACAAACCGAATGGGACGCGATTGCCTCATCAATGCAGCAAGCCTTTCAACGCGGCGATTTCCGCGAAGGCGTGCAGGCAGGCATCGAATGCATCACCAAACTTCTTACCACGCATTTTCCTGCCGATTCGCTGAACCCCAACGAACTGCCGGACCGACCGGTCGTTATCAAGGATTAACCCGTCCGGATTGACATCACGGGTCTCGAAACAACACACACCCATGCTGAAAAAAAATCTGCACTGTCACATCGATACCCCCTGTCCAGCCGTACATTCCTTGCAATTCGAACTCGAACGCTGCCCAGGAGGCCCAATCAAGCTGTGCTATCGGTTGACCGGCGACCTAACCAAGATTCTCATTCCTGAACCCAAACCGGCCATCGCAACCGATGGGTTGTGGCAGCATACCTGTTTTGAACTCTTTGTCGCCCGAACCGACACGCCTGCCTATTATGAATTTAACTTTTCACCTTCAGGCCAGTGGGCAGCCTATGCTTTCAGCGGCTACCGGACGCGTATGCCGTGGACGATAAGCCGGCCGCCCATCATAGAGCTAACGCAAACTCGAAACGAATCAATGCTTACCGCTCGAATCGCGGACGCCGAACTACTGTTTGAAAGCAACGAACATGCTCTTCAATTAGGGGTGAGCGCGGTCATCGAATCGGTGGGAGGCGCCCTGTCCTATTGGGCCTTGCATCATCCCAGCGAAAGGCCCGATTTTCACGAGCGCACGGGTTTTGTGTGTCCGCTATAAACCTGATAAGCTTCACCCCCTTTCGCTAAGCATTTTTTTCGATCACACACTCTCCGCATTCACTCGCCCATGAAATTTGGCATTGACCGTTTACTTGAAGACTCCCGCCTGCGCGCACCGTTGACGGGCAAACGCATTGCCCTACTAGCCCATCCGGCCTCGGTCACGCAGGACTTGACGCACAGCCTGGATGCGCTCGCCCCGCTGCCCGACCTGAAACTCAGCGCCGCCTTCGGCCCGCAGCACGGTCTGCGCGGCGACAAGCAGGACAATATGATCGAATCGCCCGACTTCATCGATCCCATCCATCGCATACCGGTATTCAGTTTGTATGGCGAAGTGCGCCGCCCGACAGAAGCGATGATGGACTCGTTCGATGTCCTGCTGGTCGATTTGCAGGATTTGGGCTGCCGGATTTATACCTTCATTACCACACTGCTTTATGTGCTCGAAGCGGCGGCGCAACACCAAAAATCGGTCTGGATACTCGACCGCCCAAATCCTGTAGGCCGGCCGATCGAAGGATTGACTCTTCGCCTCGGCTGGGAAAGTTTCGTCGGCGCGGGGCCGATGCCGATGCGACACGGTCTGACGATGGGAGAGATGACGCGCTGGTTTATCGCCAAACTCAATCTCAACGTCGATTGCCAGGTGATCACGATGGAAGGGTGGGACCCTGACGCTGCGCCGGGTTACGGCTGGCCGCTCGGCGAACGAGCCTGGATCAATCCAAGTCCGAATGCGCCGAATCTATCCATGGCGCGCTGTTATGCCGGCACCGTGATGCTCGAAGGCACCACGCTGTCCGAAGGCCGCGGCACGACGCGACCGCTCGAGTTATTCGGCGCGCCCGGCCTCGATGCACGCAAGCTGATCGCCACGATGCAGGCGATCGCGCCGGCATGGCTCGTAGGCTGCCGTTTGCGTGAATGCTGGTTCGAGCCGACTTTTCACAAACATGCCGGACATTTGTGCGCCGGCGTACAGATTCATGTCGAAGACCCAAGCTATGATCATCACGCGTTCCGCCCGTGGCGACTGCAGGCGCTTGCATTCAAAGCGCTGCGCCGCTTGCGGCCAGATTATCCGTTATGGCGCGACTTTCCGTACGAATACGAACAGAGTAGGCTGGCGATCGACGTGATCAACGGTTCGCCATTACTTCGCGAATGGGTCGATGATGCGCAGGCGGACACCGACGATCTGGACAAACTGGCTAATTTGGATGAAAAAGCCTGGCTGGACGACCGCCTGCCGTTTCTCCTCTATTAAACTCGGATCAACGTCGGGTATCCCCATCCAACGCCTGGGACGGCACGCCGTTGCATCGCCAAAAAACGCCCTACGGCGTATACTGGCTCAGTCTTCACCGGGAAACTTACCGCCCATGCGATTTTCGATGCCGATTGATTTGCTCGCTTTCGCCGCCAGCAGTTCGTTGATACTGCTCTACTATCTTTTTTTACGCTGGCGCACCCGTCGCGACCCCGACTTCAGCGTGCATCGTTTCAACCGGAAGATGCGCGAAGCCTGGGTCGACATGGTCGCCAAGAACGGCAAAATGGACATTCTGGCCGTGCAAACCTTGCGCAATTCGGTGATGGCCGCCAATTTCATGGCCTCGACGTCGGTGCTGCTGATCATCGGCACGCTGAATTTAAGCGACAAGATCGAAAAATGGGCCTATGCCTGGCAGCCCGGCATGGCCGCCGAAAGCATGGCGGGCGAATTATGGCTGATCAAACTCGGCCTGCTGCTATTCGATTTTTTTATCGCCTTCTACTGTTTTACGATGGCGATACGTTACTTCAATCATGTCGGCTACATGATCAACCTTCTGGGAGGATCGCCCGAAGCCGGCGTTTCCTATCAGCAAGTCTGCGCCTATTTGAACCGGGCCGGCGCTTATTATACTTACGGCACCCGCAGCTTTTTTTTCAGCCTGCCCCTGGTTCTTTGGTTTTTCGGGCCCTATTCCCTGGTTTTGGCGACGTGGATTCTAATCGCAGCGTTTTACAAACTGGACCGCGCGCCTTAGTCAACCATGGCTATTCAAGTCATCGCCCCTTAACATGATGTCCTGCGGAGTAAGCTAGAATCATCGATTTTGCTAAAAACCGATGAAAAACAAGTCGTCTCTGTTATCGAAAGCCGTTTTATTGGGACTCGCCGTCCTCTTGCTGCTCGGTTGTTCGACGCTGACCCCAAAAAGCCATGCACGCACGGAGATCAAAAACGCGATCATGATCATCGGCGACGGCATGGGGCCGCAACAGGTCGATTTGCTGCTTTCCTACGCCAGGCAGGCGCCGCATGGCATACTCAGGGAGCATAGGCATTTTGCTGACCTATCCCGACGGTGCATCGGTCACTGATTCGCCGGCGTCCGCGACGCAACTCGCGACCGGCAAATTCGCCAAAACCGAAATGGTCGGCCTGGATGCGGACGGTCGTCTCGCGGAAATCATCATCGAAAAAGCCAAACGCTGGGGTAAAGCGGCCGTTCTGGTGTCGGCTCAGACAAGGTTCATGCAACTGTCATCGAACCGTCGCGAAACTGTAACGAAAGCGCAGCACAATGAAATTTTCTGAAACTCGACAGGAATCATTGTCATGCAAACTACGAAACGCAATCCTTGGCAGGATATCCGTATCAATCTTCTCTACTCTGCGCTCGGCTTGTCGGCGTTTAGCCTACTGGTTACCTGGTCGGTCGAACAGCTCTCCAGAGCGCTGTTTCTAAACTGGTAATTTCTACAACTCTATCTGTATCAACAAAAAAATTCGTTTACCGAAAATGCTTTTTGGATAGATCATCTTTTTTTCGGGTAGCCTCAAGAATCAGGTATAGTAAATATCCCCCGGCAAAGCCGGGGGCTTTATGTTGTGAACCGCTCAAAGCGGTACGTGGGGTCGCTAACGCGGCCCCAGTTCAATAGCCGCCTAAAGGCGGCTTTCAGTTCCAAA
>NZ_JAXUHN010000028.1:0-13702 GCF_035916875.1 Methylomicrobium sp. Wu6 | reverse complement strand
AAACATGCGTCATCGTTTTCTGATAGTTCTAATCGGGCAACCCTTGCCAACTCTGTTTCCTGCTGGTTCTAAAAAGCTTTTAGTTTAACGCCAATCAACTTTCTGCGAGACACTTATCGAGGCTAACTATTTGACCAATAAAGAGGGTTTTGCGTGGCGGTTGCATACTATTGTAAAATCACGGCGTTATAAGTGACTTATTGATATTTATGATGTCATGGTTATTTAATAAATACGACATGAAAATTTAATATAACTGTAATACTGTTGTAACAATTTTATAATAATGAGATTATTTTATGATGGCCAAGGTTATTTTAAATAAATATTTTGTCTTGATTAAAATTGTATCTACTACTAAGCTTTTACACGGCTAAGTAAGTTGTTGTAAAAATTTTGTATGGTAAAAATGTAAAATCTTGTCCTTCATATATGTTTTTGGCGGGTAAATTTTTAACAAAATTTCATGATATATAAAACAAATACAATTAAATTAAAGGCATTAAAGCCATCTTGTTTGCATGATTGTTATAATTGTTTTAGGGCGGTGAATACTTATCTATACAGTGGATAAATTCATTAGTTAACAAATAATGACGAGTCCTCAGGCTTTGCCGAAGGGACAGCAAAAGCTTGACATTAAGGGGGCACCAGGAAACCCATACTCGTGAACCGCCAAGGACACGATAGAGGAGGCCATAATGGAAGAGAACGAAAGATTAAGTCTCTTGCGAGTCAATTACGGACATTTGGTATTTGAAAAATATACTAGAAAGCGCTGAATATTTTTTGATTTATGCAAATAGCGTCGAAGAAGTTATTGATGCATGCCCTTATACACAAGTCCGTCATTCCGGCATATCCTTGGGGCGAAGTGGATTGGCGGAATCCAGGCTACAGGGACGTTTTGAACTTACATCCATGGCACTGGATACCCGCTTCCCGGCGGGTATGACGGCATTTATGTATAGCAGCATGGACTTGATGCCGAGTTTTCTCGGACTATTTTTGTCTTGCGAAACTATCCTGAAATTAAAAATATTACGATTGTTTTATGAGTGATAAGCGCCAAAAAATCTTGATGCTTATGGACATGGTTATACAACGAGAGAAATTTAATTGCTAAACCTGGTTATGGATGTTCCAGAGCGAAATTGCCCTTGGCGACATGAAACCGGGTACAAACATAACGAGAAGCAGATTTTATGGAGAAGCCTGGCCGCCACAAAGCCATCTCGTTATACATAAGTCGCACGTCCATTGCGTATCAAGCACATGGAAGAACAACCATTTTGCTAACCCTATGCCGCGGGTGGAAAAATCAATGAGTTGCAATCAGGGGAGGAATTGCCCCGTTCGCCGAGATGTGTATAACGAGATGCCATAAAGCGCTTCACAAAAGCCCTTCATTGAGAAGCCGGAAATAATAACTCCTTTTCCAGAAAATTTAACAATAACTGAGCCGTTTAGGCTTAAAGGCATGCATTCGGATCATTATGGTTGAGAAGCAAAAAAACAATCGCATACACCGTCTCCAAGAATTCTCCGTGCCTAATGCACGCGAATTGACTTTAACGGTAGAGTCGATAACGCTGGAAGCTCAGGTCCTGGATATCCTCGATCTGTTTCAAGCGCGGTCATCCCTGGTCGCCTTACCCTTAATAGACAATAACCGCAAATATTTCGGTACGCTTTCACGCCGCAGTTTCTTAAATTTTATGACTCGCGCCTATTCGCGCGAACTGTACGCAAGAAAAAGCATCGCTGCTCTCTTGGATAGTAACCCGGGCATTTTCACCGCGCCGCTGATAGTCGATGCCGAAGACCGTATCGATCAGGTCATTCTGGATTTTTTGAACAGCGATCCGGCAATTATCTCCGAGGCTTTGCCCGTTATGGAGGGAGAAAGTGTCATCGGTATCGTGACGATAGCCGATATGATGCTGAGCTTATCCGAGTCCCAAGGGAAGCTGATCGATACCATGGAGCAATTGAGTACCCGCTTGAAGGAAGAAGTAGACGGAGCAGCAACGCTGCAACGCAACCTATTGCGCCCTTCTCACATAGACTTACCTGGTTTGCGGGGCTTGTCCACGCTGATCACTTCTAGCGAAGTGGGAGGAGATTTTTACGATTACTATACGGTAGACGGACGCTGGGTGGTGATGCTGGTCGGTGACGTAAGCGGTCATGGCGTCGCGTCGGGCACGATGGTGAGCGCTGCCAAGGCTGGCGTCAATTTGCTGGAAGCCGGCAGGGAGAGGGAGCCGCGCATGATACTTTCGCGCCTGAATGAAACACTCTACAAAACCGCCCGGCAATCGTTGTTGATGACCATGTTTGCGATAAGTCTCGACACGCAAACCGGCGAATTGCGTTACGCCAACGCAGGCCATCAATTCGCCTATCTGTACCGCGCCGCGCTCGGTAGCCTGGACGTCCTGGAATTGGGTGGTCTACCTTTAGGTAAAAACGAACACATCGATTATGAACAGGGTATTACCGAAATGGACGTCGGCGACCGTCTGTTTCTTTATACTGACGGAATTGTTGAAGAGGAAAATTCCAGCGGCGAGTATTTCGGTTATGACCGATTGGAAGAATTGCTAACTCTGCACGCCGAGAGTGACGCCGAAACAGTACGTGATGAGATACTTGCTTGCCTGACTTCGCATGTTGGCCGGCGGCATTTCAACGACGATGTGACAATTTTTCAGGTTGAACACCATGAACGACAGCAAGCCGCCACTAAAACTGTAACAGCGGCTTCACAAGATTACGAATTGGTGCGCATCGTGGAAGCGTTTTATCGCGCCAATCCCAACGCCATTTCATCGCGTTTGGTACGGCAAAACCTGGTGTTTTTGGCGGAAGCGGGTTTTTCCGATCTCATCCCCGGCTTGTCGGCGCAGGGCATCCGCCGTGTGATAATGCGCCATCAACCCATCGTCAGGCATTTAGGTTGGGATAATCTGCTTCGGCAACATCAGAATGTCTGCAATGATGATCTGGCTGCATACTTGCGCAATCCGCAGCAGCACCGTGAATTCGAAATCACTCACAGTGATGATAAGGCGTTCATTATCGGAGAAGTAGAGGCCTGGCTGCAGGAGATGGACTTACTCGACCCGGATCGTCTGGATTCTGTGGTGTTGCTGCTTGACGAATTGATTGAAAACGGGCTTTACGCGGCCCCTCGTGACGGCAAAGGCCGCCCGTTGTATGCGAAAGGCACGGCTCGATCGATAGCGGGCGAGAATCTGATATTGCGGCTATCCATTCAGGACGGCTTGCTGGGCATCTCCTTTACCGACAATTGGGGCACACTGACTCCGGCGATATTTCTTAATCGTTTGTCGCGGCATATGCAGGGACGGGGGCTGGATGCCGGCATGGGCGGGGGCGGATTGTATTTGATCTGGCGCATGGCGGATTATTTGCAATTGCGCGTGTTCCCTCATCGCCATACCCAAGTCTGTGCGTTTCTGGATTTGAAATCTCCTTTCGATCCGGAGAGCGACAAAAGTTTTCAATTTCTTTATCACACCGAACTACACGAGATCGTCAAACATGATGAGCCAAGCCACACTGCAAATTCAGCCGCAACCGTCGGCTGAAGCCTTATTGCAAAAATTTACTTTGATCGGCACCATTGACGTGGACGCCATCACGGCATTGGAAACGCTATATGTTTTGCCTCCAAACGCTGCGGCAGAATTGGATTTTGCGCTAGTTCAACGCGTTAACTCGATGGGATTGGCGCAGTTGCTGAAACTGTTTGACTTTTGGCAAAAGCGCGATATCAGCATTCGTGTTACCCATGCCAACCGTATGATAGGCGTGCTGTTCAAAATGACCGGATTAACCCGCTTCCTCGCCGAAGAGGAAACGTCCTCCGCTTTGTCGGCAACACCATCCCAGCAGTGGCCTGCTACCCCCGTTGCTCCACCAAGTCCGTCGACTGTTGCGACGGCAACTCCATTGCCGCCGGCCTTTAAAACAGCAATTGAGGCTTCCGCGGCAGTCGCACGGATTCCGGCTCCGTTGGCCGCTTCCTCGCCGCAAGGCAAGCTCAGATTACTGATAAACGCACAGAGCAGCCAACAGATGAACGGATGGTATTTTTTCAATACCTATCTGCAAAAGCGTTTGGGAAAAGAGATACACATGGAATTGGCACATGGCGCAATCACCGAAAATAATATCCGAGCCGAGCAAATGGATATCGTTTTCGCCAAACCTTTCGATGCTACCCGCCTATTGCTGCAAAACGGTTTTCGACCGATATTGCGTCCAATCGACCAAACCGACGAAGTCACCTTATTGGTACGCGCCGATGATACAAGGGAGCAGGCTTGCGATTATCGCGGCGGCAAAGCCGTGACTGCCGACCCCGATAATTTCATTTATTTGTTGGGGCGATTTCTTCTTGATGAAAGCGGTTCCACTTCCAAAGATTTGGATTATCACTTTACCGGTAATGAAATCAAAGCCCTGCAAACTTTGCTTAAGGGCCAAGCCGACATGCTCTTCATGTCGAGCAAAACCTACCAAGGGCTGTCAGGACTTACGCGCAAAATGTTAAGGGAAATGGATCGAAGCGAAACGGCGCTCGCTTTTCATGTGTTCTGCGTGGCGCCGCATTGTGCGGGCATAGGCGAAGCGCTTGCCAGGGTGTTGCTGGACATGAACCGCGATAGCCAAGGCCGGCAAGTATTAGCGGATTTGGGAATAGAGGGCTGGATCGGTCCGACGCATGACGAAATCGATATGCTGACGATGTTATTCACCCGTTATGCTGCCAACGACGGCGGCTTCCACCAGCAACCGCTATGCACTTCATGAGGTGCAAAACGTAGTCGGAATAACGGGTGGAAGATCAAACTTATGCCCTATCTCTGCTTAACGAGTTGCATCCTGTTTTGCCGGCCGGTCAAATTTTAAATTCACTCTGATCCCAGTTACATTCGGCATGATGCTGCTGCCCGGCCGCAAGGCCGGCAGTCCGGTCCCGCCGAGCCCAGCTAACGGTTCGGTGTTCATCCGGCGCAAATCGTTCGCGATCTTGAGAAGACTGACAGCGATCGCTGTTAACCGGCCCGATAATTCGATAACAGCGATCCGTAAAAAACAAGATTTTCCGATCGCGCCATTTCGAGTCATTTTTGCCGGGAATGTTTTTGAAAAGCGTTATACTTTGGGGCCAGGGTTGCCAAAAAATAAAATCGCCGGCATCCAGCCCGATCACTGAATACCCCATTAGTAAAGTCCGCTGACTTGACCGCGCGCAGCCTATTTGTGTTACGCCTCTCGACGCCGTCAACTTGCATTTAATATTGATCTTCCTAAAAGCAAGTTGTTATGCTATTGGGATTTAATAACTATTACCGAGGAGGCACCCGATGTCGATTTTGAATTCGTTAACCAAGCGCTCACGCCTGAATTCCGCGATCAAGCAAACCAAGGAAGCCCGCAAAAGCGAAGGCGGTAAAGCGGATTATTTGTTCAAGAAAGTCTATGAAGACTATGCCGACATTGTCCATGACGACCCGTTACGCGCGGAAGCCCTGTATTTCTGGGGGCATGCGTTGTTGCATCAGGCCAAGACCAAAGCCGGCGAAGACGCAGCCCGCCTTTATCGCGATGCGATTCTGAAATTCGCTTTTTGCCTGACTTTGGACCCGAATTATCTGGCGGCCGCGATCGACGGCGGCGTGTGTTATATGGATATGGCCAGATTGCAAAACGCGGCGAAAAACTCCGAACTGTATGCGAAGGCGCAACAGGAGTTCGAACGCGCCAATTCGATTCAGGGAGGCGCGGCTTCATATAATCTGGCCTGCATCCATGCGCTGCGTGGCGAGAAAGATGCCTGCCTGAAAGCGCTGGAAAATTCGCGCGACAAGGGCAGCCTGCCCGATACGCAGGACATTGTGAACGATCCGGACATGGCAAGCGTGCAAAACCAGGCTTGGTTTGTCGAATTCTTGGAATCCCGAAAAAAGAAGCCGGAGGAAGCCGCACAGCCATCGGAAGAGCCGGCTGCCGAAGCGTCATCCGAGCCGGAGGAAGAAGACAAAACCGAGGCTGACGCTTAACGCGGCTTTTCGTGTGGGCAAACCGCTATCCCGTTTGTCCACGCGATAATCATTGACGGCGTTTCAACCGATACATCGCCGATATATCTTCATCGCCGTAGCCCTCGGCCATCAACTGTTCGTAATCCCTGACTGACATGTCGCTCAGCGGAATTTCGACGCCGACTTCGGCCGCCATCGCCTGGCATATTTTCAGGTCCTTGTGATGCAGCGCGAGCCTGAAGCCCGGCTTGAAAATGCCCCGCGTCATCGTCAGGCCGCGCTTGTCCAGAAACCAGTTACCGGCCGCGCCGCCCCCGATCACCTCGATCACCTTGTCCATGGGCAGGTTCTGAGCCTCCGCGAAGGCCAGGGCCTCGGTGACTGCTTCGTTAATCCCAGCGCACATGATCTGATTGACCGCCTTGGTTGCCTGACCGGCTCCGGTCGGACCCATGTATAAAATCCGCGTCGCCATCGCCGCGAGCATCGATTTTGCACGTTCGAATACCGCTTCGTCGCCGCCGACCATCATCGCGAGCGTGCCGTTCTTCGCGCCTTCGACGCCGCCCGACACCGGTGCGTCGAGAAAGAATGCCCGCTTCTCGGCCAGTCTCTCGGCGGCCTGTTGTGCGGTCGCGCGGCTAACCGTCGACATGTCGGCCACGATCGTACCGGGCCTGACTGTTTCCACGATCGATTCCACGACGGCAAGTACATCCCGATCGGCCGAGACGCAGATTAAAATCATATCGACCGCGCCGGCCAGATCCGCAATGCGTCTGAATGCGGTGACCTGAAGTTCTTCCGCCAGTGCTTCGGAGGTTGCCCGGGTGCGATTGTAAACGCCCTCCAGGCCCCCCGCCTTGGCCAGATTGTGCGCCATGCCGACGCCCATGCCGCCGAGCCCGATCATGCCTGCTTTCATGCTTTCTCCAGATAGGTGTAGGAAGTCAAGCCGGCGCTGAGCTCCTGTTCGTACTCGCGCCGTTCCTGTGCGCCGAGCCCGCTGGCGGCCAGTTTTTCGCGGTAGGCGTCCTTCAACTCCTCGGGGCTGATGTGCACGTAATCGAGCAGGTCGGACACATGCTCGCCTTCCTGCAAATCGAAAAAATGATAGCCGTGCTCGTCCAGTTCGATGTTGATCGAGTGGGTGTCGCCGAACAGGTTGTGCATGTCGCCGAGGATTTCCTGGTAGGCGCCAACCATGAAGAAGCCGATCAGATAGGGCTCGTGGCTGTCGATCCGGTGCACCGGCAGCGTTTTTTCGATGTTATGGCCGTCGATATACTGATCGATGCGGCCGTCCGAATCGCAGGTCAGATCCTGCAAGACCGCGCGCCGGGAGGGTTCCTCGTCGAGGCGGTGGATCGGCATGATCGGGAAGATCTGGTCGATGCCCCAAATGTCAGGCATCGACTGAAACAGCGAAAAATTGCAGAACACCTTGTCGGCCAGTTTTTCGTTCAATTCCTGCAGGATCGCATCTTCGCTCTGATAGCTCGGATTCAGCCGGTGCTGCAATTGTCGGCACAGCAGCGCATAGGCGTTTTCGGCCTCGGCGAGGCCTTCGATGTCGAGTTTGTCCTGCGCAAACCGCGCGCGCGCTTCCGCGAGCTCGAACTGTGCGTCATGATACAGTTCGACCGGATTGATGCGCTCCGCCAGGGCCGGGAGTTCGCCGTCCCGATAAGCCGATTCGATGTCGGTTACGTTCGTGATCAAGACCGCATGATGCGCGGTGATCGCGCGCCCGGATTCGGTGATGATATCCGGCTCGGGCGCCTGTTTTTCCGCGCAAATCTCGGAGAAACCGCGCACGATGTTCTGCGCGTATTCATCGATGCTGTAATTCATCGAGGATTCGCGCCGTGAACGGCTGCCGTCATAATCGACGCCGAGGCCGCCGCCCGCATCGACGATCTGGATCGGCGCGCCGAGGCGGCGCAGTTCGACATAAAATTGGCCGGCTTCCTTCAGCGCGACCTTGATGTCGTGAATGTTCGCGATCTGCGAACCCATGTGAAAATGCATCAGTTTCAGGGAGTCGAGCAGATCGGCCTGCTTCAGATGTTTGACCAGTTGCAGGAGTTCGTGCGCATGCAGGCCGAATTTGGATTTTTCGCCGCCGCTGTTTTGCCATTTGCCGGCGCTGATGCTCGACAGGCGCACGCGCACGCCGATATTCGGCTTGATGTTCAGCTTGCGCGACTCTTCGATGATCAGTTCGAGTTCGATCGGCTTTTCAATTACCAGATACAGATCGAGGCCCATCTTCTGGCCGATCAGCGCGAGGCGGATATAGGCCCTGTCCTTATAGCCATTGCAGACGACCACCTGCTGATTCGACAAGGCCATGATCGCGAGCAGTTCCGGCTTGCTGCCCGCTTCGAGGCCGATATGATTCGCCTTCAGGATGCCTTCGACGACCTGGCGCTGCTGATTGACCTTGATCGGATACACCGGCGTGTAACGGCCCTGGTAGTCGTATTTATCGCATGCCTTCTCGAACGCCCGGTTCAGTCGGTTGACCTTGTCCTTCAATATATCGGTAAAGCGCACCAGCACCGGCAGCGACAGGTTTTTGTCGTGCAGCGACTGCGCAATCTCGTACAAATCCAGCTCGGCCGTCTGATCCGAACTGGGCTTCACGCAGACATGGCCTGCCGGATTGATCGCAAAATAGCCGTCTCCCCAGCTATCAATCGCATAGGTAAGGGCCGCATCGCTTAGGGTCCAGCGGGTTTTATCAGTCAGATTCAAAGTAGTGCTCTCCGTGATCACGTTTATATGGATTGGCCGACATTTTACCCCTTAATTTTTACAGGAGGGTCGATAAAAATAGCTTATCGAAATGATTCAAACAAACAATTTTACAGGCCACCAAGCCGAGTTTATAGTGTCGATCAAGCGGGAGAGAACGTTGCCTCATTTTCCGGGTCTATTATCCCGTCCAGATCAATTAAACTGATGGAGGTTCCGATGCGTTCATTATCCGTGCTGACGCTCAGTATCACCGCGTTGCTTGCGCAGGCGCAAGCGATGGCCGGCGATGTCGGGACGGCTTCCGCGGCAGTCAAGCCGTTGCTCGGCCTGCCGCCGGTGCCGATTCCGGCCGACAATCCGCAGGCGCCGGCGAAAATCGCGCTCGGCGACAAGCTTTTCCATGACGCGCGTTTCTCGATCGACGGTACGGTCAGTTGCGCGACCTGTCACAGCGAAAAACTCGCGTTCACCGACGGCAAGCAGTTTTCGACCGGCCATCATGGCCTGACCGGCACGCGCAACGCGCCGACCGTGGTCAATGCGGCGTTTTACACCTCGCAGTTCTGGGACGGACGCGAGCCCAACCTGGAAGGCCAGTCCAAACAGCCGTTCGTGAATCCGGTCGAGGGTGGCTTGGCCAATCATGAGCCGATCCTGCAAATCGTCCGCACCGATCCGGACTACAAAAAAGCGTTTACGGAAGTGTTCGGCGTCACTGACGCGCAGTTGACGATGGACCATGTCGCGAAGGCGATCGCGAGTTTCGAGCGCTCGATCGTGTCCGGCAACTCCCCCTTCGACCGTTATTACTTCCAAGGCGACAAGAACGCGTTGAACGAGACACAAGTGCGCGGCTTCCAGCTTTTCATCGGCCAGGGCCGCTGCGTCTCCTGTCACACGATCGAAAACGATCAGGCCCTGTTCACCGACAGCAAGTTCCATAACATCGGTATCGGCATCAATTCGATTCAGGACGATGTGCCGCGTCTGGCCGGCGCGTTTCTGGAAGCGAAAGCGAAGGGCGGCGATGTCGACCGGATCGTGCTGACCGACAAAAAGTCCTCCGAACTCGGCCGTTTCGCGGTGACCGGCAAGATCACCGCAATCGGCGCGTTCAAAACGCCTACCCTGCGCAATATCAACCTGACCGCGCCTTACATGCACGACGGCAGCCTGAAAACCCTGAAAGAGGTGGTGATTCATTACAACAACGGCGGCGTGACGCCGGCCGACGCGAAGGTCAACGATTATTTGAGCGGCGGCATTCGGCCCTTGAATCTGACCGAGGCGCAGATCGACGATCTGGTCGAGTTTCTGAAAGCGCTGACCAGCCCGCAGGTTGCTCAAGCCGTCACAGCCGCAGCCCAACAGGAGACAGGACATGAATCACATTAATCGCAGCCGCCGCCATTTCCTGCAATCCTCCGGAGCCCTGGCGCTCGGCAGCACCCTGCCGATCAGCCTGGTCGAACTGGCCTTTGCCGATGCACAGCAGAACCTCACCTTTGCGTATATTTCGGATGCTCACATTCAGCAGATCAAAGGCAGCCGTTTCGTCCGGAACTGGGACCGCGGCCTGATCCGCGCGGTCGCCGAAACCAATCTGTTGAATCCCAAGCCGGATTTCGTGATGTTCGGCGGCGATCTCGCGCAACTGGGCTCCATGCCGGAACTCGATCATGGCGCCGAAATCCTATCGGTGCTGAAATATAAAACCCGCTATGTGATGGGCGAGCACGACTATTATCTGGACCTTGGCGCTTACTGGGAAAAGCTGTTCGGCTCGCAGTATTACAGTTTCGATCATAAGGGCGTGCATTTCATCGTGCTGAACAGCATCCGCACCTACGACGACTGGACCTACCACCGCTGGCCGACGGCCGAGCAGCGCATGCTCGAAATGGCTGGACTCGACAATCCGAACGGCTCGCCGTTCATGGTCGGCGACGAACAGCGGCAATGGCTGAAAAAGGATCTGGCCAAGATTCCGAAGACGACCCCGATCGTGGTGTTTTCGCATTCGCCGCTGCAAAAAATCTACAAGGGCTGGAATTTCTGGACCGAGGATGCCGAGCAGATTCAGGCGTTGTTGAAGCCTTTCAACAAGGTGTCGGTGATCTACGGCCATGTGCACCAGATCCAATACAACCAGATCGGCAACATCAGCTTCCATTCGGTGATGGCGACAGCCTGGCCGTGGCCGTATCCTTCAACTTATGCACAGGCCGAGCAATACTTGCCGAAACTGACCGTGCCGATGAACCGCGCCGACCCGTTCTTCGAACGCGATGCGACCGGCTGGCAGTTCATCAATGTCGCGAACGGCCATGTCGATCTCAATTATCTGCTGCCCGAAAACACCGACCGTAGCGTGGGCTTCGACAAGGCCGCCAAAAAACCGGTCGATGCAGAGTACCAGTCCGAAGGCGCGCGGATTCCGCCGCAAAGCCATTTTTAATCCGCCTGGGAGAAAACGTTATGAAATGCTTGTACACAAAGAAATCGGTCTTGGGGCTGGCGGCGCTGATGGCCGTTTCTTCGGTTCAGGCCGACGAATTTAGCAAGGACGATCTGGAGCGCTGGCAAGGGCAATTCATGGAAGTCGTGAAACAGGGCAGGGAACTGTGGACCAGCCCGACCCTGGGCACGAACGGCGTCGCCTGCGGGCAATGCCATCCGAACGCGGCGAACACGCATCCCGAAACCTATCCGAAATTCCAGAAGCAGATCGGCAAGGTGATTCCGCTGTGGGAGATGATCAACTGGTGTTTGCGTAATCCTCTGGAAGGCCAGCCGCTCGCCGCCGACGATCCGAAAATGGTTGCGTTGCAGGCGTATGTCACCTTCGAACGGCGGGGCGTAAAGCTGGAGCCGGGTAAGCATTGAGAAAAATAAATGTCGGGCACGCTTTTTGTGTCCGACATCTCGATGGTAATTGGAGTAATGATAGGTTGTCCAGCGTTGTTGCCTTGTTGATCCTCCAAACGTCGGGTAACGATAACCTTTGCTCGACTAGGCTAACGCAAGGATTAGCGGTCCTAGCGGAGTTCTCTGGAGCGTTGGGTTAGGTTGGCTGAGTGCTTGGCTATTTCAATTAAATAACGCAATGCTTCATTAACGGAGTCGGCGTTCGGAAATGCCGCGATCACATCAGGTTCCAAACGAACTGTATCGCAAAACATTTTTCGCCCAGGCCCGAGCTTTCTGACCTGTAAGCTTTGCACATTATACTCAGGCCGTAATTCATCTTCTATCTCATTCTTGCTCATAGGCTTTCCGCTCCGATGGCGTTGCTTCTCTTGCGCTAATTAAACGAATGGTATTGTTGCGTTCCATGTAAGAAACGAACAACAATCTTCCTTGATTGGACTCCCCCAGCATAATAAAACGGTGCTCTGCGAGGGAATGGTCGGGGTCATAAAAGTCCACATACAACGGATCGTCAAAAACCGTTTTCGCTTCCGCAAAGGAAACTCCATGTTTGGATAGATTCGCTATCGCCTTGTTTTCATCGCATTGCCCTACGGACCTTTATTTAAGATTGAACCTTTCCGCATTTCGGACAGGAAACTCTATGATTTTCATCATTATCAGAAGCGCGCACATTACACGAGTTGCAATACCACGCCCCCGATTCCCTCATGCGCAAAGCAAGCGCAGTGTTGTATCTGAAACGAAAATCCCCCCAGTTCTCATAATAACCCCATTCCGTTTCGATTCTCGCTCCGTAAGAGCCGTGAATAATTCCACTCTTGTAGTCCTCCGTCATTTCCTTACGCAATTTTTGCATACTACGATGATCTTCGATAGCACAAGAAAACTCGTGAGCATCCACGTGCCAGATGTTATTCATCTTCTCGGCTATGACAGAGGAGCCGGCGATGCTCACGACGCCATTATGCATAGCCGAATTGCGGTACCATCCATATGCATTTGATATCGCTCCTTCTTCGCATTGATAATCTTCGACAGCCTTACGTAGAGGAATCCATGCTCTCTGGCCGACTATCAACGTGCTGTATGTTCGGCGAGGGCGATCAGATTCGCTCTTTTCTTTCAGCGCTACAAGGCGCTCTTTTCGGAGACTGTTGTTCCGAGTTACCCAAGCCTTCCTCTGAACGCTGTTCATTCGTGACCATTCTGGCGGGTGCGGGGATTTCCTTCGGAGATCTAGTATCGGTTCAGGAATATGTGTAGGAGGACTCTTTTCTAGAAGAATAAGGTCTGATTCTTCCATCGTTCTCCTGCGACCAACATCGTCGATGTGAATATAGTCATGGCACGCTCTGCAAAGGGAGACGAGCATGTGATCAGCTTTACCCTCCAATACGTCACGTTCGTAGCTTCTATGATGTACGACGTCGGCATCGCCTCTGCAAAAGACACAGGTCTTTTCGTCTCTCTTGAGAATTCTTCTTCTGATTTTTTGCCAAAGCTTGGACGGTAAATACTCTTCCCGGTAATCCATCAGCATAACGTCATTTGGGTCCGATGGACGACTCACCCGCTCTCGGAGTTCTTCGAGAATCTGACGAACTTGATCTTCAGTATGTAATTTCGTAGTGCTCATATTGACGCATAGTTAGTGATTATTCGGTATTTATATATCTTCCCTCATTCAATTCGTCCAAGCAACAAATCGGTGACGTGAATCTTATTTTCACGGGATATCATCCAAAAACACGGTGATAAACAGGTCCGGTTATCCTGATTGATTTGAAACCAAGAGAGGATATAGGGTTTAAGTGTCTCGCAGAAAGTTGATTGGCGTTAAACTAAAAGCTTTTTAGAACCAGCAGGAAACAGAGTTGGCAAGGGTTGCCCGATTAGAACTATCAGAAAACGATGACGCATGTTTG
>NZ_JAXUHN010000027.1:0-15437 GCF_035916875.1 Methylomicrobium sp. Wu6 | reverse complement strand
AATTCCGCCATAACTTTGGTCAGCGCTGCCGTCAATGTGGTTTTGCCGTGGTCAACGTGTCCGATGGTGCCGACGTTAACGTGTGGCTTGCTACGGGAAAATTTCTCTTTGGCCATGTGTCAATACCCTATCTTTTTAATATTCAAAATAATGAAGATTTCTTAATAATCGCATCCGCAATACTAGCCGGCGCCTCATTGTATTTTTCAAATTGCATCGTATATGTCGCTCGCCCCTGAGTCGCCGACCGCAAATCGGTCGCATAACCAAACATTTCGGCAAGCGGCACTTCACAGCTGATTGCCTTGCCTGACGGCGTATCGTCCATGCCATGGATCACACCGCGGCGCCGGTTCAAATCGCCGACGACGTCGCCCATATAATCCTCGGGCGTGATCACTTCCACTTTCATGATCGGCTCGAGCAGCACAGGATCCGCTTTTCTCGCACCTTCACGGAAACACATCGAACCGGCGATTTTGAACGCCATTTCGTTCGAATCGACATCGTGATAGGAACCATCAAACAGGGTTACCTTGACATCGAGAACCGGATAACCAGCCAGCACGCCACTCTTCAATTGCTCCTGCACGCCTTTATCCACTGCAGGAATATATTCTTTCGGCACCACGCCGCCAACGACTCCGTTAACGAACAAGTAGCCAGCTCCAGCCTCTTGAGGCTCTATCTTCAACCAGACATGGCCATATTGGCCGCGTCCGCCGGATTGCCTGATAAATTTGCCTTCCTGCTCAACAGACTTCCGTATCGTTTCACGGTATGCCACTTGTGGAGCGCCGACATTGGCTTCGACATTGAACTCTCGACGCATCCGGTCGACAATGATTTCCAAATGCAGTTCGCCCATACCGGAAATAATGATCTGCCCTGTTTCCTCGTCCGTTTTGACCCGAAATGAAGGGTCTTCCTGAGCGAGCTTGCCAAGCGCGATACCCATCTTTTCCTGGTCGGCCTTGGTTTTCGGCTCTACCGCAACAGAAATAACCGGATCCGGAAAGTCCATTCGTTCCAGAATGATTTTTTGATTCTGATCACACAGGGTATCGCCGGTCGTCACATCTTTCAGGCCGATCGCCGCGGCTATATCGCCGGCACGGACTTCCTTGATCTCTTCACGGCTGTTCGCATGCATCTGCACAAGCCGTCCGATTCGCTCCCTGCGCTTTTTGACCGAGTTATAGATGCTGTCACCGGAATTCAGCACGCCGGAATAAACCCTAAAAAAAGTCAGGGCACCGACAAAAGGATCGGTCGCGATCTTAAAAGCCAATGCAGCGAACGGCGCATCATCAGTGGATGGACGCTCCGCCTCGGTTTCTTCGTCTTCCAAATGACCCTTGATCGCCATCACATCGGTCGGCGCCGGCATATAGTCGATCACCGCATCCAGCATTGCCTGCACACCTTTGTTTTTAAAGGCTGAGCCGCAGAAAGCCGGCACTAGTTTATTCGCTATCGTCTGCTGACGAATGCCTTGCTTAATTTCTTCGTCCGACAAATTTTCTTCGAGAAGATACTTTTCCATCAGCTCTTCGCTGGACTCGGCAGCCGCTTCAACCAGGCGCTCGCGCCAAGTCTTGCATAGCTCCAACATCTCGACCGGGATATCCTTTTCTTGAAAAGTCATTCCCATGTTGGCTTCATCCCAATAGATAGCCTTCATCTTGAGCAAATCAACCACTCCTTCGAATCGATCCTCTGCGCCGATAGGCAACTGCATGGGAACCGCAAGACTTCCAAGTCTTGTCTTGATCTGTTCGATCACTCTCAGGAAATTCGCTCCCGAACGATCCATCTTATTGACAAATACCAAACGCGGAACATGATACTTATTCGCCTGCCGCCAAACGGTCTCTGACTGCGGCTCAACGCCACCGACCGCGCAAAAGACTGCGCAGGCACCGTCCAACACTCTAAGCGATCGCTCGACCTCAATTGTGAAATCGACGTGACCCGGCGTATCAATGATGTTGATACGATGCTGCGGATACTGCTTTTCCATGCCCGACCAAAAGCAGGTAGTCGCCGCGGACGTGATTGTAATCCCGCGCTCCTGCTCTTGCTCCATCCAGTCCATCGTCGCAGCACCATCATGCACCTCGCCTATCTTATGCGATACGCCGGTGTAATACAGGATACGTTCCGTTGTCGTTGTCTTGCCAGCGTCGATATGGGCCATGATACCGATATTACGGTATCGCTCTATCGGAGTTTTACGCGCCACTGACTAAATTACAACTTGGCTTAACTGATTACCAGCGGTAGTGCGAGAACGCTTTGTTCGCTTCCGCCATACGATGAGTATCTTCACGCTTCTTAGCTGCGGAGCCTCTATTTTCATATGCATCCAACAACTCGCCGGCCAATTTGCCAGCCATGTTTTTTTCGTTTCTCTTATGCGAAGCATCAATCAACCAGCGCATTGCCAACGCGACACGACGGGCCGGACGCACTTCAACCGGCACTTGATAAGTCGCACCACCAACACGCCGAGACTTCACCTCAACACGCGGCTGCACGTTTTCAAGAGCCTTCGACAAAACATCCAAAGGCTCACCATGACCTTTGCTTTCAATCATATCAAGCGCACCATATACGATGCCTTCGGCGATTGATTTTTTGCCACTTTCCATGATCATGTTCATGAACTTAGTCAGCATGACGCTGCCATATCTTGGATCAGGAATGATTTCTCTTTTAGTAGCAACTCTTCTTCTAGACATAGCTCATCAACCTATTATTTTTTGCCGCCTTTTGGCCGCTTGGTGCCGTACTTGGAACGACCGCATTTTCTATTATTGACGCCAGAGGTATCCAGACTACCGCGCACGACGTGATAGCGCACGCCCGGCAAATCCTTGACCCGGCCACCCCTAATCAACACCACGGAGTGCTCTTGCAGATTATGACCTTCGCCGCCGATATAGCTACTGACTTCAGCGCCGTTGGTCAACCTAACCCGCGCCACCTTACGCAGGGCCGAGTTCGGCTTCTTGGGTGTAGTGGTATAAACACGCGTGCAAACCCCCCTGCGCTGTGGACAGGCTTCCAATGCAGGAACATTGGTTTTTTCGATTTTTTGGGCGCGTGGCTTACGGACCAATTGGTTGATCGTGGCCATTTTTCTAATTACTCCGATTCAAAAATAACTGCCAGACTATAAAAAAATAACCGCCTGGCTGGCTTATCGCGCCGGCGGTTAATGATTTTTCGACCTGACCAATCACGTTAGTTTATGTTAGCCGTTTATCATACCGGTAAACATCGACAAGGTCAAGACGAATTTTCTTTAAATTGTATCTTAACTCGACACTTACAGATTTAATGCCTGTTTCAGTGCTTCCTCAACATCACCGGCATCAACCGTCGTTGCCGCTTCGGACTCGACGACCTGATATTGGGCAGCCCGGTTTTTCCTGTTTTCGTGGTAGGCCAAGCCGGTCCCCGCAGGAATTAATCTGCCGACTATCACGTTTTCTTTCAAACCTTGCAAGCCATCGCTAAGCCCACGAACCGCCGCATCGGTCAAGACGCGGGTTGTTTCCTGGAACGATGCGGCCGAAATGAAAGACTCGGTTGCCAATGAGGCCTTGGTGATACCCAGCAAGACCGGCTCGAAACTGGCTGGAATCTTACCTTCGACTTCCATCTTGTCGTTTTCTTCACGCAATGCGGCGCGCTCGACCTGATCACCTTTCAGGAAGGTTGTGTCGCCGGACGCTGTAATCTCGACCTTTCTGAGCATTTGGCGAATGATTGCCTCAATATGCTTGTCATTGATTTTTACGCCTTGCAGACGGTAAACATCCTGGATTTCCTTGACCAGATAATTTGCCAGTTCCTCGACACCGCGCAGGCGCAGAATATCGTGCGGGGTCAACTCCCCTTCTGCAATCGTTTCACCCTTTTCGACATACTCACCTTCGAAAACGGTAATATGGCGCCATTTTGGAATCAGGGTTTCGACTTGCTCACCGGCAGGATCGGTAATGATCACGCGCTGCTTGCCTTTGGTTTCCTTGCCGAAAGACACGGTGCCGCTGGTTTCGGCCAAAATCGCCGGATCCTTGGTTTTACGTGCTTCGAACAAATCCGCGACACGCGGCAAACCGCCGGTGATGTCACGGGTTTTCGAGGATTCCTGCGGAATTCTCGCGAGTACGTCGCCGACTTTTACTTCGCCGCCATCCTTGATGCCGACAATCGCGCCAGCCGGCAGGAAGTATTGCGCCGGAATTTCGGTGCCCGGCAGGAAGATTGCCTCGCCGTTTATGCCAATCAGTTTTACCATCGGACGCAATTCCTTACCCGCGCTGCCGCGTTGTTTCGGATCGGTCACGACCAACGAACTCAAACCGGTCACTTCGTCGGAGATTTTTTGCACGGTGACCCCTTCGTGGAAATGTTCCAGCGTGACCACGCCTTCCACCTCGGTAACGACAGGGTGCGTATGCGGATCCCACGTCACGATGATGTCGCCGGTATTCACGCGACTACCCTCCTGTACCGACAGCACCGAACCGTAAGGAATCTTGTAACGCTCTCTTTCACGACCATAATCATCGACAACGCCAACCTCACCGGAACGCGATACCGCGACCAGATTGCCTTCGCGGTTGCTGACCGATTTCAGGTTGCTCAAGCGCACAGTACCTGACGACTTGACCTGAACGTTGCTGATCGCAGCCGACCGGGACGCTGCCCCACCGATGTGGAAGGTCCGCATCGTCAACTGTGTACCCGGCTCACCGATCGATTGCGCCGCGATCACGCCGACCGCTTCGCCGATATTAACCCGATGGCCGCGCCCCAGGTCCCGGCCATAGCAAGACGCACAGACGCCGTAACGGTTTTCGCAGGTAATGATCGAACGCACCATCACCTGGTCGATGCTTTGCTCTTCGAGCACGCCGACCCAATGCTCATTCAGCAAGGTGCCCGCCGGCACAACCACGTTTTCACCGGACGCATCCAGCACATCCATCGCCGCGACCCGCCCCAACACGCGTTCAGACAACGGCTCGACGACATCTCCGCCTTCGATGATCGGAGTCATGATCAAGCCGTTTTCGGTGCCGCAATCCTCGCCGGTAATCACCAGATCCTGTGCAACGTCGACCAGACGGCGAGTCAGATAGCCGGAGTTCGCGGTTTTCAATGCGGTATCGGCCAAACCTTTACGTGCCCCATGGGTCGAGATGAAGTATTGCAATACGTCCAGACCTTCACGGAAGTTCGCGGTGATCGGCGTTTCGATGATCGAGCCGTCCGGCTTCGCCATCAAACCGCGCATCCCGGCCAACTGACGAATCTGCGCTGCGGAACCCCGCGCACCCGATTCAGCCATCATGAAGATCGAGTTGAACGATTTTTGCTTAACGAGTTGACCTTCGGCATTTTCGACAGATTCCTCGCCGAGGCCGTCCATCATCACTTTCGCGACCTGATCGTTCGCATGTGACCAGATATCGACAACCTTATTATACCGTTCGCCGTCGGTAACCAGGCCGGACGCATACTGGCTTTGAATCTCACTGACCTCTGCTTCGGCGCCCTTGATGATGTCGACTTTCTTCGCCGGAATCGCCATGTCCTCGACGCCAAATGACACGCCGGAGATTGTTGCATAGCGGAAACCGAGATACATCAGCTGGTCAGCCAGAACGACGGTATCCTTATTGCCGAGATAGCGGTAACAATAATTGATCAGACGCGAGATGTTCTTTTTGGTCATATCGCAGTTGACCAATTCAAACGGCATCAACTCGGGTACGATATCCCAGATCAGCGCGCGGCCGACCGTTGTTTCGACACGATGCGTATTTTCGATGATGTCGCCGTTTTCAGCCTTGCTTCTTTCGGTGATCCGCAGTTGAATTTTCGACTGCAGCTCGACCGTTTTTTCCATCAAGGCTTTCTGAACTTCGCCGACGCTTACGAAGATGCTGTCCGCGCCTTTCGCATTGACTTTCTGCCGACTGATGTAATACAAGCCCAAAACCACGTCCTGCGACGGGTTAATCACCGGTTCGCCGTTCGCCGGCGACAAAATGTTATTCGTCGCCATCATCAGCGTTCTGGCTTCGAGCTGCGCTTCGAGCGACAACGGAATATGTACCGCCATCTGGTCGCCGTCGAAGTCAGCGTTGAACGCGCTACAGACCAACGGATGCAATTGAATCGCCTTGCCTTCGATCAGAATCGGCTCGAACGCCTGAATGCCCAGACGATGCAAAGTCGGTGCCCGATTCAGCAAAATTGGATGCTCGCGGATCACTTCCTCGAGAATATCCCACACTTCGGCGCCTTCGCGTTCGACCATTTTTTTGGCCGCCTTGATGGTGGTCGCATGGCCGCGGAACTGCAACTTACTGAAGATGAACGGTTTGAATAATTCCAACGCCATCTTTTTCGGCAGGCCACACTGATGCAGACGCAAGGTCGGACCGACCACGATAACCGAACGGCCGGAGTAGTCGACGCGCTTGCCGAGCAGGTTTTGCCGGAAACGCCCCTGCTTGCCTTTGATCATATCGGCCAAAGACTTAAGCGGACGGCGGTTGGTGCCGGTAATCGCACGGCCGCGACGGCCGTTGTCGAGCAAGGCATCAACCGATTCCTGCAGCATGCGCTTTTCGTTGCGCACGATAATGTCCGGCGCATTCAGATCCAGAAGTCGGTTCAGCCGGTTGTTCCGGTTGATCACGCGGCGATACAGATCGTTCAGATCGGAAGTCGCGAAGCGGCCGCCGTCCAACGGGACCAATGGGCGCAACTCGGGCGGCAGGACAGGCAACACTTTCAGGATCATCCATTCCGGCCGGTTTCTGGAACTCAGCAGCGAGTCGATCACCTTCAAGCGTTTCGAATATTTTTTTATCTTGGTTTCGGAGTTGGTCGAATTGATTTCCTCGCGCAGGACATTGACCTCTTCTTTTAGGTCGATAGCTTTCAACAAGTCATAGATCGCCTCGGCGCCCATCTTCGCAATGAAATCATCGCCGTGCATCTCGACTGCATCGAGATATTCGTCGTCAGTCAACAATTGACCCTTGTTCAATGGAGTCAAACCCGGATCAAGCACCACGAACGATTCGAAATACAACACGCGCTCGATTTCGCGTAGCGTCATGTCGAGCAATAATGCAATCCGCGACGGTAATGACTTCAGAAACCAAATATGCGCAACCGGGCTGGCCAATTCGATATGGCCCATTCGTTCACGGCGGACTTTCGACAAGGTCACTTCGACGCCGCATTTTTCGCAGATTACGCCGCGGTGCTTCAGTCTTTTGTATTTACCGCACAAGCATTCATAGTCGCTGACCGGCCCGAAGATCTTCGCGCAGAACAGACCATCGCGCTCAGGCTTGAAAGTGCGGTAATTGATCGTCTCGGGTTTTTTGACCTCACCATAAGACCAAGCGCGGATCATGTCGGGCGATGCCAAGCCAATGCGGATGCCGTCGAAATCTTCGGCACGGCCTTGGCGCTTCAAAAAATTCATTAAATCTTTCAAGAGTTTATCCTCTTTAAATTTAAATACGTCCCGGAATGTTCCGGGACGGGCTAGCGTTTACTTGCCAGCTGGCTGTTAATCGCGTTCCAGTTCGATATTGACCGCCAGCGAACGGATTTCCTTGATCAACACGTTGAACGATTCCGGCATGCCGGCATCCATTTTGTGATCGCCGTCGACGATGTTTTTGTACATCCGCGTCCTGCCGGTCACATCGTCCGACTTCACGGTCAGCATTTCCTGCAACGTATAAGCCGCGCCATAGGCTTCGAGAGCCCAGACCTCCATTTCTCCGAAACGCTGGCCGCCGAACTGGGCCTTACCGCCAAGCGGCTGTTGCGTGACAAGACTGTAAGGACCGGTCGATCTCGCATGCATCTTATCATCGACCAAATGATTCAACTTCAACATGTACATGTAGCCAACCGTGACCTCGCGCTCGAAACGCTCGCCGGTCAAGCCGTCATACAACACCGTTTGTCCGTGTTCCGGCAAATCGGCAAGCCTCAACATCGTGCGAATATCGTCTTCGGTCGCGCCGTCGAATACCGGCGTCGCCATCGGCACACCTCCGATCAGATTCGCTGCCAGTTCGAGAATTTCCTTATCCGAGAAGGAATCCAGATTTTCCTTACGGCCGCTCGAATTGTAAATCTTGTCGAGGTATTCGCGGATTTCATTGATCTTGGCTTTCGCTTCGAGCATTTTGCCGATTTTGATACCAAGACCTTTCGCGGCCCAGCCCAAGTGCGTCTCAAGCACCTGACCGACATTCATCCGCGACGGTACGCCGAGCGGATTCAACACGATGTCGACCGGGTTGCCGTCGGCAGTGTAAGGCATGTCTTCTATCGGACGGATCATCGAGATGACCCCCTTGTTTCCGTGCCGTCCCGCCATTTTGTCGCCTGGCTGAATGCGCCGTTTGACCGCCAGATAAACCTTCACCATTTTCAACACGCCCGGCGGCAAATCGTCGCCCATCGTGATTTTCTTGCGCTTGGTTTCGAACTTTTCATCGAATGCTTTGCGTTGCTGTTCGACCTGATCGGCCGCAGCTTCGATGTGCACATTCAGGTCTTCGTCTTTCATTCGGATTTTCAGCCAATCCGAATGTTTCAAGCCCGCCAGATAATCGCCGGTGATTTCGCTACCGACTTTCAAATGGCCCGGTCCAGACTGCGCAACCTTACCCGTGATCAGCTTCGCGATCCGCGCATAAATATCGCCTTCGAGGATTTTCAGCTGGTCGTCCAGATCCTTACGGTATCGTTTGATTTCCGCGTCTTCGATCTCCAGCGCACGCTTGTCCTTTTTCACGCCATCACGGGTAAACACCTGCACGTCGATGACCGTGCCTTCGATGCTGCTCGGTACGCGGAGCGACGTATCCTTAACATCGGCCGCCTTCTCGCCGAAAATCGCGCGCAGCAATTTTTCTTCCGGCGTCAGTTGGGTTTCGCCTTTCGGCGTGACCTTGCCGACCAGAATGTCGCCCGGCTTCACTTCGGCGCCGACATACACGATGCCGGACTCATCCAGTTTTGACAATGCTTCTTCGCTGACGTTCGGAATATCGGCGGTGATTTCTTCCGGGCTGTGCTTGGTATCGCGCGCGACGCAGGTCTTTTCCTCGATATGGATCGTGGTGAAACGGTCTTCTTTCACGACGCGCTCGGAAACCAGGATAGAGTCCTCGAAGTTGTAACCGTTCCAAGGCATGAACGCGACCAACATGTTCTGCCCCAGCGCAAGTTCGCCCAAATCGGTCGATGGGCCGTCAGCTAGAATGTCGCCGGCTTTCACGATGTCACCCGGCTTTACCAGCGGTTTCTGGTTGATACAGGTATTCTGGTTCGAACGGGTGTATTTGGTCAGATTGTAAATATCGACACCCGGAGCACCGGTTTCGGTTTCGGTGTCGTTGACCCTGACCACGATTCTTGCCGCATCCACGGCTTCGATGCTGCCGCCGCGTGTCGCCACCACAGCCACGCCGGAGTCTTTCGCTACGGTCCGCTCCATTCCGGTGCCGACCAGCGGCTTCTCGGCGCGCAAGGTCGGAACGGCCTGACGCTGCATGTTCGATCCCATCAACGCGCGGTTCGCGTCATCATGCTCAAGGAACGGAATGATAGAGGCCGCGACCGAGACGATCTGTTTCGAGGACACGTCCATGTATTGCACGGTGTCGGACATCGCCAAGGTAAATTCGTCCTTATGGCGGCAGGATACGAGGCCTTCGATCAGCTTGCCGTTGTCATCGACCGGCACACTGGCCTGCGCGATCACGAACTCGCCTTCTTCGATCGCGGACAAATAATCCACCTGATCGGTCACCTTGCCATCGACAACCTTACGATAAGGCGTTTCGAGGAAACCATATTCATTAGTTCGGGCATAGACCGACAACGAATTGATCAAGCCGATGTTCGGACCTTCCGGTGTTTCGATAGGACATACACGACCATAGTGGGTCGTATGAACGTCGCGCACTTCGAAACCGGCACGCTCGCGCGCCAGACCGCCCGGACCCAAGGCCGAAACACGGCGTTTGTGGGTGACCTGGGACAGCGGATTGTTTTGATCCATGAACTGCGACAACTGGCTCGATCCGAAGAATTCCTTGACGGCGGCCGACACCGGTTTCGCATTGATGATCTCCTGAGGCATCAGACCTTCGGAATCGGCCAAGGTCAAACGCTCCTTGACCGCACGCTCGACGCGTACCAGGCCGACGCGGAACTGGTTCTCGATCATTTCGCCAACCGACCGCACACGCCGGTTGCCCAAATGATCGATGTCGTCGACATTACCGTTGCCGTTACGAATGTCTATTAGTTCTTTCAAGACATCGATGATGTCTTCGCTGCTCAGCGTACCGGAACCGACGATTTCGGTGCGACCCAAACGGCGGTTGAACTTCATCCGGCCGACGGTCGACAAATCGTAGCGCTCATCGGTAAAAAACAGATTCTGAAACAGGTTCTCGGCCGATTCTTTAGTTGGCGGTTCACCTGGGCGCATCATCCGGTAAATTTCGACCAACGCTTCCATCTGGTTGGTAGTCACGTCCAGACGCATCGCATTCGAAATGTACGGCCCTCTGTCCAAATCATTCACGAACAGCGTATCGATTTCGCTGACGCCATTTTCGATGAAGCGGTCAATCGCAGCGACTGTAACCTCGTCGTTGACACTGGCCAGCAACTCACCAGTCGTCTGGTCAATAATGTTATTCGCCAGAATCTTTCCGACCAAATAGTCTTTTGGCACAACAACCTGGGTTAACCCCGCCACGAGCATCTGACGAATATGTTTGCTGGTGATCCGGCGACCTTCCTCGACGATCACCTTGTCTTCGTGCTTGATGTCGAATGCGGCGATTTCGCCACGCATTCTTTCCGGCACGATGTGGAACAGTACCTGATCGGCACTGATCGTAAATTTGTTCGTTTCGAAGAAAATCTTGATGATTTCTTCGTTATCCATGCCGAGCGCTCTGAGCAGAATCGTTGCCGGGATTTTGCGGCGGCGGTCGATACGCACATAAACGCAATCCTTGTGGTCGAACTCGAAGTCCAGCCAAGAACCCCGATATGGAATGATGCGCGCATTGAACAACAATTTTCCGGACGAATGCGTCTTGCCTTTGTCGTGATCAAAGAACACGCCAGGCGACCGATGTAATTGCGAAACAATGACCCGCTCGGTACCGTTGATCACAAAAGTCCCGTTTTCGGTCATCAACGGAAGTTCGCCCATGTAAACTTCCTGTTCACGAATGTCCTTGACTACTTTTGCAGTCGCAGGGGCATCTTTATCATAGATGACCAGCCGCACCAGAACTCTTAACGGCGCCGCAAAGGTCGCGCCGCGTTGTTGACACTCGCGCACATCGAACACTGGCTCGCCCAGGCGATAGCTGACATATTCCAGCACTGCATAACCGGAGTGGCTTTCGATAGGAAATACGCTGGAGAAGGCCGCATGCAGACCGTTATTGGCGCGTCTTTGCGGAGAAACGCCAGATTGCAGAAAACTGGCGTAAGAATTAATCTGGGTGGCTAAGAGATATGGCACATCAAGTACTTCAGTACTTTTGCCAAAGTTGTTACGGATACGCTTTTTTTCGGTAAAAGAGTAGGACATATCGATTCCAAACCTTTTCGTCATGGACTGTTTTTACTGTTTTTCGACTGGAAACAGTAAAAGGCCGGTGATAATTCTATCACCAGCCGTACTCATTTGGCTTGCGCCGGGATTGATCAAATGAAATTATTTGATATCGACGGTTGCGCCAGCTTCCAACAATTGTTTCTTGAACTCTTCCGCTTCGGCTTTTGAAACGCCTTCTTTCAGAGTGGTTGGAACGCCTTCTACTGCGTCTTTCGCTTCTTTCAGACCCAGACCGGTGATGGTGCGAACCGCTTTGATGACGCCGACTTTATTTTCGCCGAAGCCAGTCAAGATGACATCGAATTCGGTTTGCTCTTCAACAACCGCTGCGGGTCCTGCAGCAGGCGCCGCAACCGCAACAGCCGCAGTGACGCCGAATTTTTCTTCCATCGCTGAAATCAAATCAACGATTTCCATCACGGTCATATTCGCAACCGCTTCCAGGATGTCTTCTTTTGATACTGCCATCTTAATATACCTCTAAAAATTTGTTGTAACGGGTTAACGCAAGCTTATGCCGCTTCTTTCTGGTCTCTGACCGCCGCCAAGGTGCGGGCCAATTTGCCGACTGGCGCCTTCATGACAGACATCAGCATGCCGATACCTTGATCGCGCGTCGGCAAGCTCGCCAAACGAGCCAATTCGGCAGGACCATAGGCCTGACCGCCGATCGCAACGACTTTAGTAATTAACTTGTCGTGCGTTTTGGCAAAATTGTGAATCAATCGCCCTGCCGAACCTGGATCTTCCATTGAGAATGCCAACAGCAATGGACCGACCAGTCCGGATTGCATGCATTCGAATTCGGTTCCGGCGACTGCGCGTCTTGCCAGGGTGTTTTTGACCACCCGCAGATATACGCCCGTCTCTCTCGCGGTTTTACGCAGTTCGGTCAATTCCGTTACGCTTAAACCACGATATTCTGCAGCGACGGCAGAAAATGCTTTAGCGGCATATACAGCGACTTCTTCGACAACAGCTTTCTTGCCGTCTAAATTTAGTGCCACAGCCTACCTCCGGTAAGTGACTGGATATTCATCCAGCGTGATGAAACGCATCTCTTAGGATGCACCTTACGGTCCCTTTCCCCAGTTTATTAGGTTCCAGCTTCCGTCTGCGCAGGAAATTAAGTTTATGCAACACCTGCGGTCTTTGACGGTTGCCGTAATTACCGGCAACCCAAAGTCTTTACAGCCTTAACTTGAAAGACTGTTTTGATCCAGCCACAGGCCCGGACCCATCGTTGAGGACAAGGTAATTTTTTTGATGTAAATACCTTTTGAAGTTGCAGGCTTGGCTTTTCTAAGATCCGCCAGCAACGCTTCCAGGTTGCCCTGAATCGCCGCCGCATCGAAACTAATTTTGCCGAGCGTGCAATGGATGATGCCAGCTTTGTCGGTACGGTAACGCACCTGGCCGGATTTTGCATTTTTGACCGCTGTCGCAACATCGGGTGTCACGGTGCCGACTTTCGGATTCGGCATCAGACCGCGCGGCCCCAGAATTTGACCTAACTGGCCGACCACACGCATCGCGTCAGGAGAAGCGATCACCACATCGAAATTCAATTCGCCTTTTTTGACTTGGTCGCCGAGGTCATCCATACCGACGATATCCGCGCCAGCCGCTCTGGCCGCATCTGCATTCGGGCCTTGAGTAAACACCGCAACGCGTACGCTTTTACCGGTGCCATTCGGCAGCACGGTTGCGCCTCTAACGTTTTGGTCGGATTTGCGCGGATCGACACCCAAATTCACACTGACATCAATCGATTCGCTGAACTTGGCTGTGCCCAGTTCTTTCAGCAACGCAACAGCGTCCGTGATCGAATATTGCTTGGTTCTTTCGACCTTGCTTTTAATTAATTTTGCTTTTTTAGATAACTTGGCCATTATAAGCCCTCCACATTCAAGCCCATGCTGCGCGCGCTGCCGGCAATCGTTTTGACCGCAGCTTCCAGATTTGCCGCATTCAAATCCTCCATTTTGGTCTTCGCAATTTCTTCCAATTGTGCACGCGTTACGGTGCCGACCTTTTTGGTGTTCGGATTGCTGCTGCCACTCTTGATGCCGCTGGCTTTTTTCAACAGAATCGTCGCTGGCGGGGTCTTGGTGATGAAGGTAAAACTGCGGTCACTGTAAACGGTGATCACAACAGGCAACGGCAAGCCTTTTTCAACGTCTTGGGTCTTCGCATTGAATGCCTTGCAAAACTCCATGATGTTAACGCCGCGCTGACCCAATGCCGGACCAACCGGTGGACTTGGGTTCGCTTCACCTGCTTTGACTTGCAGTTTGATGTATGCTGTAATTTTTTTAGCCATTGTTACTCCAAATTGGGTGCAAACGCATTTCTGCTCCCCCTAGACACAAAAATCCCCGCCTTATGCAGACAGGGATTCAGTTAATACTCAATTGTAATTTCTCAGCCTTTTTCGACCTGATTGAAACCCAACTCAACTGACGTGGATCGTCCAAATATCAAAACAGACAATTTCAATTTACTTTTTTCGTAATTGACTTCTTCGACGGCACCGTTGAAATCTTTAAACGGCCCATCGATAATCCGGATCACTTCACCGACTTCAAACAGAATTTTAGGCCTTGGTTTGTTGATGCCTTCTTCGACCCGATTCAAGATCGACATCGCTTCCTTCTCGGAAATCGGCGCGGGCCTATCCGAGGTACCACCGATAAAACCCAAGACTCTCGGCACATCACGCACCAAATGCCAGGTTTCATCGGTCAATTCCATTTGCACCAACACATAACCCGGGAAAAATTTTCTTTCGCTTTTCCGTTGCTGCCCCAAGCGCATTTCGACGATCTCTTCAGTCGGAACCAAGATCTTGCCGAAATATTGCTCTAATCCTTCTCTTTTGATTCTTTCTTCTAGAGCCTGCTTAACTTTACCCTCGTAATTTGAGTAAGCATGCACCACATACCATCGCAATGCCATCCGATTACCCGCCTTGGCCCGTTAAAAGACGCACACCCCAAAAAAGAAACATATCCAGCAACCAAAGGATCAACGCAACCACCGTCACCATCGTAAACACCATTAATGTTGTCCGCGTGGTTTCATCTTTTGTCGGCCAGACAACTTTTCTAACCTCGACTTTTGATTCTTGCGCAAAAGCCCATACGGAACGACCTAATTCGGTCGTCAGCATCATGACCAGTACCGCCGCTACGATCACAATCAAGCCAAGCACACGGTATATCAACTGCACCTGCTCCGCAAAATAATAGAATGCAGCAACGCCACCAACCACCAATACCGCGGAAAAAACTTGTTTTACAATATCCAGTATTGATGTCTGCGCTTCAGCTTGAGTATTCATATTTTTTAAAGTCAGCAAAAATGCTTGTGGTGATATTCGTAAATGGCAGGCCAGGAGGGTCTCGAACCCCCAACCTGCGGTTTTGGAGACCGCTGCTCTACCAATTGAGCTACTGACCTGTTACGAAAAACCTACAGAAAACTGCTTATTGTAACTAAATTGCAATCATTATTCAACGATTGACGCCACAACGCCCGCACCGACCGTGCGACCGCCTTCGCGAATTGCAAAACGCAAACCTTCTTCCATCGCGATCGGCGAAATCAATGTGATATCGACGGCGATGTTGTCGCCCGGCATCACCATTTCAACGCCTTCCGGCAAATCCACCGCGCCGGTAACGTCGGTTGTTCTGAAATAGAACTGTGGACGGTA
>NZ_JAXUHN010000026.1:0-17349 GCF_035916875.1 Methylomicrobium sp. Wu6 | reverse complement strand
CAAACATGCGTCATCGTTTTCTGATAGTTCTAATCGGGCAACCCTTGCCAACTCTGTTTCCTGCTGGTTCTAAAAAGCTTTTAGTTTAACGCCAATCAACTTTCTGCGAGACACTTATAAGTGCATGGTCTTTAACGGCATTGACTCACTCCTTTTCAATTAAAACTCAATATCATGAAGAAACTTTTCGCCAATAAAAGCAGAACCTGCGGCAGATAAGTGATTTTTATCTGAATATAAGATATTGTTATTAATTTTTGCATAACACTTTTCAGTGTCGCATAAATACTTTTTAGTATCAAAGACCTTCATGGCTGGAAACTCGGTAATGACTTTCTGAATGATTGATTTGTACGCTTTGTCATTTTCATCTAAATCATGAATCGATTGTGCGCATTCCGCATTGAAATTATCAACTATGTTGAATGGGCGAGTTTTAGCGCAGTGTTTGGGATTAAAACCGAGTTCAGGATTGTCGACGACGAGAATAACATTCTTACCCGAACTAAGCAGTTTGGAAACCGTATTGCGGAGACCCTGATAATAAATTTCTGTGCTATCTTGAATAGAATCGTTGCCGAGAATGCCAATTTTGAAACCATTCAGCTTGGATTGGAAATCTTTTCCGTTTATATACCAAGAGCCGCGGCTAGCTAATAAAACAGTTTTTATTTCTTGTGTTTGGATGGAAAAATCCAAGGCTTGCTGCATGCTTTTACTGCAGGTTTCGGTCTCGCCCCTAAAGACTTGAACATTAATGTAGGGTAAGCAACCGCCTTGATAAATGATTGAGAAGTTTTGATTTAATTTGTTGAAGTCATCGATAAGGCCCATGGTGTTATGCACGGCATGGCTGTCGCCGATAGCGATAAGGGTCGGTTTTAATTGAGGATTGCTGATAAAACATGCAATATCGCCGGTTTGAATTGAGAACTTTGAGCAATCTATTTTTTTAATGGCGTTCAGATTGCCCTGGCTCATCAGTTTGAATTGTTTTGCGTTGGCTTCGGCATCAGGGAATCGTCCGGCAAATCCATTATTATGATAAGTATAGTAGCCGAGGCTCCCCGTTAACGCCATCGTTGAAATCAAGCCCCACAACGTATAGGGTTTAGCGCTAAATCGCAAGGGCGTCTCGATAAACCGGTAAGTCAAATAGGCTAAGGTAAAGCTCAACAAGGTCGCTACAATTTTTAGCCAAGACTTAATGCTGGTTTCTTCAGAAATAATGCGCAAAAAAGATATTATAGGCCAATGCCATAAGTATAGTGGATAGCTTATTAATCCAATCGCAACTAAAGGCTTTGAACCTAAAACATATTTATTGAAAAGGTTGTTTTTGGGCGATATGATTATGAGTGCCGCTCCCAAAGTAGGTAATAGAGCCGGCCAGCTTGGGTAGTTGCGTGATTTATCGACAAAGTGAAGGCAGGAAAGTATTAATAATGTACCCAGAACAGGAAGTATATTGCCTATGGCTTGGTTTCTTATTGAAGTTTTATTGAATGTTTCGCCAAATAGTATGCCGCCCAACGCCAGTTCCCAAAACCTTGTTACCGGCAAGTAAAAGTCTGCATTTTTGCTTATTTCGGCTTCATATAGATTGAATGCGAATGAAACTATAATAAATACCAGCAGCGTTTTTTTGATCGGAAATCTCAGTTTAATGCAGAGTGTAATGACGGCTGGCCAGATGATGTAGAATTGCTCTTCGATGCTTAAAGACCAAAGGTGGAGCAAAGGCTTGAATTCGCTGGACACATCGAAATATCCGACTTCACTCAGTAAGAGAAAGTTTGATAAAAAAATCGAGCCGCTGGATATGTGGAGAGCTAAGTTTTGGTATTCCGAAGAGAGCAGCGAGAACCAGCCGAATAAAAAGCAGCTTAATAAAACCGTTATTAAGGCTGGGAAAATGCGTTTTATTCTTCTCTTGTAAAAATCGGATATTTTAAACTGGCTTTTTTGATGCTGGTTCGCGATGATCGATGTAATCAGATAGCCGGATATGACAAAAAAAACATCCACGCCAACGAATCCGCCGTGTAAATTGACATAATGAGATAGAAATACCAAAATAATTGCTAAAGCTCTTAAGCCATCTATTTCCGGTCTATATTTTATATCCATTGCTTTTAATTCTTTAATCCTGAATTTATCGGATGAGTTATGAATCGGTTTACGTGCCAAAATCTTTGATAGGTTGATTAGATAGGCTGACGAAGGAAGCCCGTCGGGTCGTTCGCGACTGATGGGCTTCCTGCCTCAGACCATCTTATGGCTCTATTAGTTAGAATTATTTGGGAACAGGGAAGTGCCGCAAAGTCAGCGCGGAGGCCTAAATCCTCAATATTATTAAGATTAATAAACGGTTTGGCAAGAGAAGGGGATTAATCTCGAAATGCACCCAGCCGTGGGTAGGCATCGTGCGCCATTTTCAAAGTGTTCCGATGATTCAGGCCCCCTCCTGTGTTGCTCCACCTCCTGCATCCATGCAGTCGTAAAGCGAATCCGCCTTATCCTTGTAAATAAAACGTATGTAATTTTTGGTTTTGTCGATACAATGCAAAGTAATGGGCAAATATTTTTTGCACTACTCTAGCCAATGGCCGCTTTTTAGCCTACCCACCTTTATCTAAAAAGCATGGTCCTTGAATAACCCAAGCCGCCACAGCCAGGGTCTATGCGATGAGGTAACGGCTATGCGATCATTACTGTTGGTATTAACAATTGCCATTGGCGTCTTCTTATTCGGTTATGTTCCCGGAGCTGACGCCGCCACATCCAAAGACAAGGCGCATGCCAAAAAAACGGCATCCGCCAGCACGATCGATGTGTGGGGGCGTATTCGCTCAGGAATGAAAATCCCAAGTCCCACTCCTGTAAATCCAGCAAATCACGAACGCTCTGGATCGAAGGCTGTCACGCTTCATTCCAATTCTTCCACGTCCATTCTGAAAATGCGCCAGGATTCTGACGGGATAGCACGCTATTCGCAGTCTGCACTCGACGGTCCTCCGCAAACAGCAATCGCGCCTGTTCATCGTTATACCGAATTAGGCCGTCTGAAATTGGACCAGCATCACTATACAGAGCTTGGCCGGAAACTCTTGGGTGCGAAACCCTCGGCAACAACCGAGAGCAACTGCACGCCCCCGCCTTCAGTTAAGAGGCATAAAGCAAACGCACCCGAAACGGAGGATAGCGAACCAGCTTTAGTTAAACTGAAGGGACGATTGAAAATAGCGGATGCTCGCCCTGATTTTAACCAGACGAAACCTAACAAGGAATTATCGGAATCGGCTAGCAGGCTCAACCGCTATCAGTTTTTAACCGCATTATCCAAATCCATGCGCGCGGATGAGTCGGAAAAATCTGCCTCGACCTGTGACGAGCGGCAATTGGCCGCGATCAAGGCTAATAGCAAACAACAAAAGCCCAAAGAAAACTTTCCCGAAAAACAGAATGTCCGGGGCGGACAGCAAAGTCAACAAGCAGCGATAAATGATCGCATCGATAAATTCATCGCGGCCTACACCCGAAATCCTGATTTTCTTTATCGTGTGGCCGAACGTGCGCATCCCTACCTTTATCATATAGTCGAAAAGCTCAGTCAATATCGATTGCCATTGGAACTGGCCTTGCTTCCGATCGTTGAAAGCGCTTATCAGCCCACGGCCGAGTCGGCTAAACAAGCGAAAGGGCTATGGCAATTCATTCCCAGCACCGGCATGGATTACAATCTGGTACAAAGCCATAATTATGACGAACGGCTTGATATTCCAAAATCTACACAAGCGGCCATTCGTTTTCTCAGCGGTTTAAATCATCATTTCAACGGTGATTGGTTGCTCGCCTTAGCGGCATATAATTCAGGACAAGCGACTGTAGATAATGCGATCAGCCATAATCTGGCCGAAGGTTTACCAGCCGATTTCTGGTCGTTAACTTTACCCGAAGAAACGCAGAATTATGTCCCCCGCTTGCTGGCGCTATCCAAAATCTTCTCCCATCCGGCCAACTATGGCATCAAACTGCCTTCGATTAAAAATGAGCCGTATTTTGTCAAAGTCCAAATTGACCATGAATTCGAGGTAAACTATCTGGCGGAAAAAGAAATCAGCACTATCGCCAGGCTGGCTAATTTAAAGCATGATCAATTCTGCAGGCTCAATCCCAGTTATCTCGGCTCCACCTTATCGCGCAAGCGTTCTTATGCTTTTTTGATGCCGCCGGGTAATGCGAACGAACTTCGCCAGCGTTTGGCGAATATAGCCCGATTCATGTCGGAACCCGCTTTGCCTCTGAAAAGCATTGTCCTGAAAGAAAAACCGCAAGCCGACAGGGATTTATATGATCCGTCACTGTCTTTGGTCAGCGAGTTAGTGTTCAGAAACCCCTCTGATCTGCCGAAATTTGCAACCCCCTTTTTATCGCTCAACGTGGATGGCGAACAAAGCATACTGACTGTTATGGGGCAGCCCTTGGTTTAAGGGCTGGATTGCCTGGCCCGATATTGGTGTATTTTGGCTATCGTCTTGGAGGACTGCGGCGTGAGGCGTGAAAGCGGCCACGAAGTCTTCCGCCGAGTCGAACAAAAAATGACACATTACGATATAGGCGGCTTCGCTGCCTGGAATCACGCCGTCGAGGCCCTGTTCCAAGCCGAAACGCCTGCCTGGGTGGTTTGGGTAAAGGATACTGATCTATATCATGGATTCTCAGAAGTGGTCGAGTTAATCCCGTATGCCGCGCCGAATGCGGGAGCATCAGCGCGCAGGATATGGTAATGTTAGGAACCTCATCGTTTTCGATAGATACGATTCTGGTATTCAGGACATTTTATGGAGCGAGCCCAGCTAATTTTCACTTATTCTTCAAGGTGACTCAAATGCCTTCTACTCCCACCGTCAATGCGGACCCTTTCATGATGGAAGCCATCGCCGAGGCGGAAACCGGGCTCGCGGAAGGCGGAATCCCGATCGGGTCAGTCCTCGTCCATCGGGGCAAGATCATTGGTCGAGGCCATAATCGCCGGGTTCAGCGCGGCAGTGCGATCCTGCACGGCGAAATGGATGCCCTCGAAAATGGGGGCCGGTTGCCGGCGTCCGTTTATACGCAGAGCATTCTGTACACGACGCTTTCGCCTTGCTCTATGTGTACAGGCGCTATCCTGCTTTACCGAATTCCTCATGTCGTCGTCGGCGAAAACATCACTTTTATGGGCGAAGAGGCGTTGCTGCGGAGTCGGGGCGTCATCGTCGACGTACTCCAGGATGCCCGCTGCATCGAGGTGATGAAACAGTTCATTTGCAATCACCCGACGCTCTGGAACGAGGATATCGGCGTGTAATTCGGGGTCATGTCATACGGACGTGACATAGTCAGGCGCATCCCATATGGCTACCCGGCTTGCTCTTGGGACAATTGCTTGTTGATCACGGATGGCAGCTGTTTAGGCGACTGGATCCGTAATTGTTTATTGACATTGAATCGTCCAAACACCACTTCAATATCATTGACGGTGACACCGAATTCTTTTGCCAGGAATCGAACCATATGATCGGTTGCTTTGCCCCCGACTGGCGCGGCGGTGACACTCACTTTCAGTTGATGGCCTTTAGGCTTGCCGATGGCATCCTTGTTTGCGCTCGGCGTGCCGAGAATGTTCAGCACCAGGATGTCGCCATCCCAGGCGCAAAAAGAGTCTATCGCCAAGCCTTTGCGCCCGGAGTTGCCTTCGGATTTTGATTTTGTTTTTTTCGGTTTTGCCACAGCGTTTTGGTCGTGAATGATGGGCTTCGTAAATCGGTCCAACCAATGGTCCTGCAAGCGACTACATGATCGCAAATCGATTATACAAGTAGAAAATAGTTTTTTGTCCCCAGGCGCCCAGGCTTATGCTTTCTCTGTACCGTAATCCGCATTTTCAATAAGCTGGTGGAAAAACGAAGCCATAATAAAACCAAAAAACCATTCCTTAAGAAGGTAATCTCTGTTGTTGGGCTTTTTTTCTTAGTGGATGTTATTTGGAGCTTGGTCTCGCTTCATGCTTGGATTTTCATTTTTTCTGGTGTAGCCGTATTTTATATCCTCTCTTACATAATAAAACTTAAAAAATAAGCTAAAGCCGCAGCCAGAGAAAACCCTTCACCACCTTTCATAATCCTATGGATGTAAGACGGATTCGCCGAAGGCAATCCGCCATTTCGAAGCCTGTCTCCGTTCTCGGTGGATTGCTGGCGCGAATCCGCCCTACGGTCCTGTCAAAATTAGGCGAGCCATGCGTAACTACCCGCCTTATGACATCCGGAAAGCCTGGCTTCATCCAAAGTACGGAAGGCTTGCGGGCCTATTCCACGAACGCATTGCAGATCAAGGACGACCCCGGTCAAACAAAAAATAGACATAGAAATAAGGGCTGTTCAGCATTAGGCTCGACTTATCGTTGATGCAATTGGCGGACAAATTTTTCTTTGCATATTCGATCAGCACAGCTTCCGTCTTGGCAACATAATCGAGAGAATTTGATTCGTAAAGTACGATCATCCCGTCAATATCCTTGGAACTGTAGTGTTCACTTAGACGACGATGAGGATCATTGGTCATTCCGATGTATATCGTTTTTTGCTTTTCGGCGTACTTTTTGACCCTGCGCTTCAGTGTATCAATCAACTGAGAATTGTAATGCCCACTACAGCGATCTTCAGGCCAATAGGTAACATAGGCATCATTGGGGTCTTTAAGACCGGTATTGACGGTTCGGAGAAGTGGTATTAAGGAAATATTCTTAACCAACAGATAAAGCGAAAAACTCTGATTACCGAAATATTGCGGGCCTTTCGTGTTGAATTTAATTTTGCTATAAACATTGTGGCGCTCGAAATATTTTATCATCTCGTTTTCTACCTGGATGGCGAAAGCCAGCGAATAAGTGCCGTACACTACTATCATTTCTTCCCATTCCTTGTAGCCTAATTCAGCCATCTTGGCTTGATGTTGTGCAAAACGCGCTTCAGGATCATGAGTAATTCCAACATAAACACCAAGATCCTGAGTGCCTCGGTCACGGTAGTAAGTGAATAGCAACAAGTTCATTGGCATTTCTTGAGCTCTCTAAGTCATTGATTTGCTATTCACAGGTTGCAAACGAACTTCTCGCGAAGCACTTACTGACCGAGCGCCCTTTTCAGGCTTGTAATAAGCTGACCCGGCGATGTTGTTGAGTCGTGCGGACTATTATTTTCAAAATAATGATAGCGGACATTACTATTTGGCATGAATACATCCCCCGGGAACGGTTTGTTTGATTGTGTATTATTAAAGCTTACGAGTGCCGGATAAATAGGCTGGCGTTTCGCTGGGATTCGCGCGTTCATCCCTGTCTACGCGCTATAAATTTACCGATCAGTCCCGTAGCCCGTATGCAGCGTTAGCGGAATACGGGAAAATCGAAGCTACAAACCTTCGAGATAACAACGCCCTCTCTTGCTGATGCAATCAATAGATTAAACCGAAAGTCCAAACCCAACCTGGATTCCGCTGGCGCTCCTTTAGGCTCGCTTAACTCTCACCATGACGCCGATGCCAAGCCACATGAAAAGCAAAGGTCGCTTCTGTGTAGCCCCCGGATTCCGCTGCGCTGCATCCGGGCTACTCGCTCGCCCGCCGTTCCGTCACCACGGTAAAGAAAAACGACCCACCCTACACGGCTCATCTGATTACGGATCAGGAAGATTTTAACCGGCATGTCGATTATATCCATTGGAATCCGGTAAAACATGGCATTGTAAAGCAGGCGGCGGGTTGGGCTTATTCAAGTTTTCATCATTATGTAAGGCTTGGCGTTTACCCGGAGACATGGGGCCACAACGGCAAGTTTGATTTTGAGGCAGGAGAATAGAGATTGATGATGGGCTGACGAAGGAAGCCCATTTATAGCTCTTCATAGTTCTTGAGGTAATCAAGATTGTCCAAATCGCAGAAAAACTCTTCTAAATCTTTAAGATACTTCTTTTTGTGAGGTGAATGTTTCTTCTGAATGTGAAGGGTTATATGGTTGCCATCAATCTCTTGGAACCATAATTCAAGCACCCCTCTTATGCCCCATTCATCTTCCTTAATGGGTTCTCGTTGTTCAGCCGTAATCCCTAGATCATTGCATAGCTGCTGCATGTTCCACGACTTTGAATCGTCGAAGTGGAGAACGATATTATAGATTCTTGGTTCTAAAGCGGCCATAAATGCATTTCTTCATGCTTGATGTGAAGTCACGTAGCGCGTGTTCCCAAAATCGCGGTTGCCAGATGCCGCGCCGTCGATAGCGTAGGCGTGATGCCGTCACCGGTTGTTCGGCATTTCCCAAAGCCAGCCAATGTTGGGTGAAGTGTTTTTTAATGATGCCCCACCGTTTGGAGTAATCGCCGTCATCCTTTGGCATAGTCCAGATCGCGTGAATGTGGTCGGGCAATATGACCAGCGCATCGACATGAAAAGGCAATTGCCTCCTGCAATACCGGATCGCCGCTCGTAAACAATCCCGTGCCCGATCATTCGCCAAAATGCCCGCCCGCCGCTCCGTTACCACGGTAAAGAAAAATGATCCACCAGGCACATAACAGCGGCGATAATCAGACAAGGACAGCCTCCGAAAAAATGCATTTTGACGGTAAGAACCGCCGTAGGGTACGCATCGCGTACCATTTTCAAAATGTTCCGTTGGGTCAGACCTAAAAAGGTATGCGATGCATACCCTACCTGGCTCGTAAACAATCCCGTGCCCTGTCATTCGCCAAAATGCCCGCCCGCCGCTCCGTTACCACGGTAAAGAAAAATGATCCACCAGGCACATAACAGCGGCGATAATCAGACAAGGACAGCCTCCGAAAAAAAGTGATCCGATAGGGAAAACCGCCGTAGGGTACGCATTGCGTACCATTTTCAAAATGTTCCGTTGGATCAGACCTAAAAAGGTATGCGATGCATACCCTACCTGGCTACCCGTGTATAGCGTAGCGGAATACAGGAATTCGGCGGCACGGATTATCCCGGATTCCTTTTACACTCCATCCGGGCTGCCTTGCCGGACGGACGGGCATGCTGCCCCGTCCACACCATTTTTCGTTTGTTTCCAAATCTTGGTGTTGGCAAAAAAGGTTAGGGACGGAGTTGCAAACTCCGTCCCGCATAAGTCCATACCATTATCCTATGGCTCTTATCCCAGCTTATTAGCAAGGTCAGACATGTAGCTTTCGTTAATCTCTTTATAATCAAGGCCCAGCAAGTTTTCATAAGTTGCTACGCCATCGGAAACTAGCGAATCAACGCTATGGGCAACTTCCATGTCTTGAATGCAGTATTGCTCGATATATTGAGTGAGTTCAAGAGACTCGTTAAACCATTCTCCGTGAGAATAAGTTTCTCTGAATTTGTTGTGTAATTCGTACTCAGTTCTCTTGTCACCAGGATGAGCGCCGAGAAAAACTAATGTATCTGGTGAACCGATTTGTAGAGCGCCTATCCTTTTATGAATAAATCGCGTCGTAAATCCGATTTTTATGCGGCGGGTAATTTTGCCCTGTAAGAAATAGATCATGGCCGCGCCTAACAAGTTATTAAACGGATCCGTATATCACTCATTTTTTTCATGATATACGGATAAACTTATCGATAATTACCTGCTGTCATCTTACCCGCACTTACTCTCCCCACAATTCAAACAAGTCATACACCCATCCATCATCACCATCGCTTTGGTGCTGCATTTGTTGCAGAGCACGGCTTTTTCGGGAAAAGCCTGGCCTTCGGATGCGCCGTGCAGCGCTTCGAACTCGCGCCGTTTCTCGTCGAGCAGCTTTTTCTGGTGGTCGGTCATCGCTTCCGGTTTGATCATGCCGATGTGCTTCAAGTGCGCTTCGATCGCATGACCGATTTCGGCGACCAGCGACGGCATGAACACGCCGCCTTTTTTGAAATAGCCGCCGCGCGGGTCGAACACCGCTTTCAATTCCTCGACCAGGAAGATCGCGTCGCCGCCTTTCCGGAACACCGCCGAGATGACCCGCGTCAGCGCCAGCACCCACTGGAAATGCTCCATGTTCTTTGAGTTGATGAAGATTTCGTAGGGGCGGCGCTCTTCGTGTTCGGTGCCCTGGTTCAGGATGATGTCGTTGATCGTGATGTACAGCGCATGTTCCGACTGCGGGGTCTTGATCTTGTAGGTCGAGCCGACCAGCACTTCCGGGCGCTCGACGTTTTCGTGCATGCGCTCGAGGGCTTGCTGTTTCGTTTCGACTGCGGTCTGTTCGGCGGCGGCCTTGTCTTCCTGGGTCAGCACTTTGTAGCCGACGATTTTTTTGCTGATTTTATGTGTCATGATTTTGTCAGATATTAGGGTAGAAAACGGATTTCAATTACACCAGTTGTCATAATCTTATGGACTATCGACTGTCAATCTCGTCAATCTTCGCGGCATCCAGATAGAGCGTATCAGGGCAAATATCCTGTTCATTGGGCCAGTGTACCGTGCCGTCATTCACGAAGGCTTGCTTGAAATAATGTTTGTCTTGCAATTGTTTGAATATGCCAAAGTTCAGTAAATGCTTGCAATCATAAAGCCCTTGTTTGCCATCGGTAAACTGTAAAAGCAGTTGATAATCGTCCGTTGGCATAACGGATTTGACTCGGGGATTCATAGCTTTACTTTAATGGTTCAATTTTATAAGGCTGCTCGCCAGAAACGGCAAGTTGCCAGTCTGCTAACAATTCATCTTTGTGGAGTTCTATCCATGCTTCTAAAAGTTTCATCTTGGCTTTTGGAATGCTGCCGTCCAGAGCTTCGCCATCCGGAATGGCGACAATGACTTCATCGTTTTGGTATTTCGCATGAATATGCGGCAATTTGTGCTGCTTGTTGTCAATGAAATACATATACACAATAATTCCATAAAACATTGAAATGGCTGGCATGCTTTTTACCTTTATCTGATGTTTAACAGACTGGCTTCGTGGAAAAGTTTTTTTAAAACTTGCCGTAGTAGCCTTCTTTCAACGCGTCGAACAGATTCGCGGCGGTATGGATTTCGCCGTCATATTCGACTTCTTCGTTGCCTTTGAATTCAACCACATGGCCGTCTTCGAGCGTGAATTGATAGGTGGTGTTTTCCAGGTCCTTGTCCTTGACCAGCACGCCCTGGAACACTTCCGGATTGAAGCGGAAGGTCGTGCAGCCTTTCAGGCCCTTTTCGTACGCATACTGGTAGATCGACTTGAAGTCCTCGTAAGGGTAATCGGTCGGCACGTTCGCGGTTTTCGAGATCGACGAGTCGATCCATTTTTGCGCGGCGGCCTGAATGTCGACATGCTGCTTCGGCGTGACGTCGTCGGCGGCGATGAAATAAGACGGCAATTGTTGGCTCGGTTCGTCGCTGTACGGCATCGCGTTCGGATTGACCATTTCGCGGTAGGCCAGGAGTTCGAACGAATACACGTCGACCTTTTCCTTCGATTTCTTGCCGGCGCGGATCACGTTGCGCGAGTAGTGGTGCGCGAAGCTCGGCTCGATGCCGTTGCTGGCGTTGTTCGCGAGCGACAGCGAAATGGTGCCGGTCGGCGCGATCGAGCTGTGATGGGTGAAGCGGCAGCCGGTTTGCGCGATGTCGGCGACCAGTCCGGGTTCGACGTCGGCCAGTTGCTGCATGTAGCGGCTGTATTTCGCGTGCAGCACCTTGCCGGGTATTTGGTCGCCGATCTTGTAGCCGTCCGCGATCATTTCCGGGCGCTTGTGCAGCATTTCGCCGGTCACCATGAACAGTTGTTCCATGATCGGTGCGGGTCCCTTTTCCTTGGCCAGTTCCAGGCCTTCCTTCCAGCCTTCGATCGCGAGCACCTTGGTCACCTCTTCGGTAAAGCGCAGCGATTCGGCGTCGCCGTATTTCATGCCGAGCAGGGTTACGGTCGAGCCTAGGCCCAGGTAGCCCATGCCGTGGCGGCGCTTGCTGAAGATTTCATCGCGTTGCTTGGACAAGGGGAGGCCGTTGATTTCGACTACGTTGTCGAGCATGCGGGTAAAGATGCGCACCGCTTTGCGGTAAGTGTCCCAGTCGAAATGCGCCTCGCTGGTGAACGGCTTGACCACGAAACGGGTCAGGTTGATCGAGCCGAGCAGGCAGCTGCCGTACGGGGGCAGGGGCTGTTCGCCGCAGGGGTTGGTCGCGCGGATGTTTTCGCAGAACCAGTTGTTGTTCATCTCGTTGACCTTGTCGATCAGGATGAAGCCGGGTTCGGCATAATCATAGGTCGAGCTCATGATGATGTCCCACAGGCGGCGCGCGGGCATTGTCTTGGTGATCCGGCAGGCGACCAGGCCGTCGTTGTTGACGATGTAGCCGTCCTTGCCGGGCAGGTCGCGCCAGAGGATTTGCTTGCTGTCGCTGAGGTCCAGTTTGTCGGTCTTGACTTCCTTCTCGGTAACCGGAAACGACAACGGCCAGGGCTGGTCGTTCTTGACCGCTTCGACGAATTCCTTGGTGATCAGCAGCGATAGGTTGAACTGGCGCAACCGGCCGTCTTCGCGCTTGGCGCGGATGAATTCGACCACGTCGGGGTGGCCGACATCGAAGGTCGCCATTTGCGCGCCGCGGCGGCCGCCGGCGGAGGAGACGGTGAAACACATCTTGTCGTAGATGTCCATGAACGACAAGGGGCCCGAGGTGTAAGCGCCGGCGCCGGAGACGTAGGCGTTTTTCGGACGCAGGGTCGAAAATTCATAGCCGATGCCGCAGCCGGCCTTCAACGTCAGTCCGGCCTCGTGCACCTTGGCCAGAATGTCGTCCATTGAATCGCCGATCGTGCCGGACACGGTGCAGTTGATCGTCGACGTCGCCGGTTTGTGTTCCAGGGCGCCCGCATTCGAGACGATACGCCCGGCCGGAATCGCGCCCTGGCGCAATGCCCACAGGAATTCCTTGTAGTATTTCTCCTGCTTCTGCTTGCCGATTTCGACTTCGGACAGCGCCTTCGCGATCCGCTGATAGGTCTCGTCCATAGTCGCATCGATTGCCGCGCCTTCTTTGGTTTTCAGGCGGTATTTGGTGTCCCAGATGTCGAGCGAGGCATCCTGAAAAGGAATTTCGGTTACGGTGTTGGGGATGACATGAAGAAGTGCGGTCATGGCGATCTCTCGGCTTGGTCGTGGGTGAAAGAGGAGTAAAACGACGTTAAATCAGCAAGTTAGGCGAATGATTAATTGCCGATAAAATGTCCATATGTGGATATTATTATTTATATTAACACAACATATAGTGCTTAAAAGAAAAATGCATTGCCGGATTGAAAGCGCGTTGGTGGAAAAAAATAGATGCTGAAAAAAGGCTTTTAGAATCAAGGAGCGAGTTAAAGGAACTCGAATTCGGTTGAGAAAAAAATCAATTTTGGTCCGGGCAACTGCGAAAAAAGCACCGCAGAGGCTGCGCCCGGCATAAAAATTATGCCTGGGGGATTGCAATTAAATCTTCATGGGTTATCATAATGGGCTACGGAGAGATGGCTGAGTGGTTTAAGGCAGCGGTCTTGAAAACCGTCGTGGGTTTGTAGCCCACCCAGAGTTCGAATCTCTGTCTCTCCGCCATTTCGCTATTTTTTCTTTATTCCATCACTTACGAGTGATGAATTGCGCAAAAAAGTTAATAAGCTGGTTAACTTTTCATTGGACAGAAAACCTGTCAAAAACTCCGGTCATTGCGGCCACATCTAAGAAGCTTCGGATCTCCACCTCGTCTCTCAAATCCTTACTACTGCGCGTAAAGCATGAAACCTCCGCATGCCGACGAAGGCCACGTCGCCGATCGGGGGTAGAAAAGTCGTTTGTTAATCCTCAAGAATTTAATGGATATTCTGCTAGTATTAATCCAAGCAAATTATTCACTTATGCAAGAACAAGGCAGCGATGAATTTATTGACTTTACTTGACGATCCGCTCTTCTCAAATGCAGTGCCCTTTGAAAAAACGGTGTTCCGTAAGCAAGACATCGTTCTGGAACAAGACGACGAAGGTCGGGACGTTTATTTTATTCTGCAAGGCGAAGTGCAAGTCAGATCAATGATAGCGGACGAAGGCACACTGTCCGCGGGACTGGCGCGTCTCGGAGAGAATGATTTTTTCGGTGAGTTGGCGATGTTTGACGGTGAGCCGCGTAGCGCGGAAGTGATCGCGCTGACTGATTGCGAGATTGTCAGAATTGATGGGCCAAGTTTGATCAGGTTTATGGATCAGAGCCCGGAAAAAGGCTATTTTGTATTGCGCGAGATGTTCATGAATCTGGTGCGGCATTTGCGCCAAAACAATATCCGAACTAAAACCGTCCTACAATTATATTTGAACGAAAACGAAGCATAAAATTCCGATCTGATTATGGCTAGGGTTTACCTCGATTGATCGAAAATGATCGGCGCGTCCCTGCGCCTAGCCTCGGAAAGCTTTTTTTACATCCTGTCAGTTTGAGAGATTGTTCTTGACCAGTTTTCTGAACAGCCCGAGCAACCATTCCCGCTTGATTACCGCCCAATAGCTGAACAGCCCGAGCAACAAGCCGATGATCAGCTTGCCGAATGCCGAGGATTCTTCCTGATTGGCGGTCGTTGGAGATTGCGCCGAAGTGGTGGATGAATTTGCCGGAGAGTCGACCGAACTAGGCTGAACGATTTGTACGGCTTTCTTGGCCGGTTGATATCCGGCTTTCACGTCGGGAAAGCCGAGGCTGTGCCAGGCGTCCATATCCTGCCAGATCGGATATTTTCTCTGCCAGAATTCCTTCGTGAAATAAGGCGCGAGGCTCATGCCGTGCAACGACGGAATGCCTTTTTCGTCCAGGAATTTTTTATAGACGACCAAGCTGATGTCTCCGCCTTCGCCGACACCATCGGTCGTAAAGGCTTTTTCGACATGGTCGTGGAACATCCAGACACCCTCGCCAAAGCTGTGTAGGCCGTCGTCGACGCCCGAAAGCTCAAGGTCGAGACGCTGCGCCGGCGTCAGGCCGTGCACGTCGCGGGTAATGAAGGCGTTCGGGCCGTTATCGACGCCGTCGTAGTGCGTCGAGGTCGGTTTATGTCCATGTATATGCACCGCGATCGTTTCCTGAGTGCCGTTATAGACGCGCAACTTGACCTTTTGGTCTTGCTCCAAAACAACCAGCGACTCTCGGAGTGTATAAGGGAACGAACGGCCGTTCAGCATGTAATAGTCGTCTTTTGCTTCTGTTACGTCGTAATCCAGATTCAGCCGTTTCCCTATCAGGCGCGGATCATTGACCGATCGTGCCAGCTCGTGTAATTCCTTGTCCGCGGACTGATAATGCAGATCGTATTCCGAGTTATATTTTTCGAGAATGGCGACCGACGGGTGGCGCACTTGGCCCGCGCCAACGTTGAAGACCTGCGGCCAGTTGTTCGGGCGGTTTTCCTCGATTACGAACATGCCCTGCAGGCCCATAGGAATGTGCACATGCGGCTGCACGTGGCAATGATAATACATCGTGCCGGCCTGACGCGGCTTGATCACATAGGTTTTCTTTTGTCCCGGCATCACGTCCATCGAACTGGTCTGGCCGACGCCGTCGTTGCCGCTGCCCATATGGTCCATATAAGGATGGTCGATGCCGTGCAGATGGATCGAATGCGGTAGGTAGTGCGTATTTTCGAGCACCAGCCAGATAATGTCATTCTGTTCGACGCGAATGACCGGCGACGGCGCGCGCAGCAATGGGTTTGCAATCGGCTCGTAAAGGCTCAGCGTCGACATATCGCGGGTTTTCGGCGCGAATACCCAGAAGGTCGGTTGAATGCCCGGTGCAATATCGAAGGTCGTAGTCGGGTCTTTCATATCCGGCGAATGGCCGTTTAGTTCGGCCACTTCGAGCTTGATGATGTATTTGTCAGGGTCGCCGTCGCCGTCCAGGTCATCCGACATCGTGATCGCGTCGGCGGCCAACTGGGTCTGCATTAGGGTGTCCATCGAAATGTTGTTGGTGCCTTTTACAAAGGCGGCGATTTCGGCGGGATTATCCGGGTTGCAGAGCAGAGATTCCTGAATATCTACGCCGTCAATGACCTGGGCCTTGCGCCATTCGGGATCCGTGAAGTTGGAACAGACTTCTTCCACCGCGCCCATTTCGGTTTTTCCGTTGGGCGGCAGATCGGTGGCGGCCTGGCTCCACGCAGGCGCAAGGAGCAGGGGGGCGCCACAAAGAATGGCAAGAAGCTTTTTTTGCATAAAATACCTCGGAAAACTACACGAATAAAACACTCGCCCGTGGGGAGCAAGTATAATTACCATACTGATTCTAACAAATTAGAACGTCGAAGTCTTCCTTGACGGCAAGCACGACATCAATAAAATCAATGATTATAATGGATGGTTGGTAAGGTGAAAAGTTCAGTATGCCGAAACTTGACCTTCGGAGCTTACATGGCGGGATTGGGTCAATGCTCGTAAGCAAGAGTCGATGCCGAAAGCCGGCTTTCTTTGTTCGAAGGGTGCCGGGTTAAGAAATTTTGCATTTTTAACTACGGGAGAATGATAAGGAGTCTATTCATAATTAGAGTCTGCTCAAAAATCCTCAATCGGTCATAAAACTAACAGATCGGTGTGGAAGTGATTGATGTGAGATGCATCCTTGGCTGATTTTTAATGATGCTGCCTTACAAATTTCAAATTCAGGCAAACAATCCGCACAGTTTTTGACGCATGTTGTTTAAAAACCGCGCACATGATTGTTAATAAAATGAAGAATTATGATTATTTTATAAAAGGATATGATTTTCTGAGCAAGCCCTAATACTCGACCGGCAACAGATCAGCCTGCCGAGCTTCCAGCCAACTTTTGGCCCCCGCTGGCCTGGCCTTCAGGTAATGCCGGATGCGGCAGGAGCTGTAGACAATGTCCTGATACGCGCAAGCGGGGCAACACAGCACATAACCACCCAATGTCGCGGTACGGCACTGTTCGATGGCTGCGGACATGGCTTTCAGTTGACCCAAGCTTAAGTGAGTCTGCTGAGTCTGTCGCCATGCAGGTCTGTGGGCGCGGAAGATATCCGCCGCCGCCTCGAGCGCGAGAATGTGTCATTCGCCTTGTATTTCTAAGAGTCTGAAAACTGCTTGAAAGCGGACGTGTCGTTTTGCCTGAGATTATGTCTTTAATGAGAATATGGACTCTTTCTGATTCATCTGTTTGAACCGCCCTGGGTTTGATGGAGGCTTCAACTTTTGAGAAGATGAAGCTATGAAAGAGAAAACCACAAACCATTATTCACCCGAATTTCGGGAACGAGCGGTTCGCTTGGTGCGGG
>NZ_JAXUHN010000025.1:0-16781 GCF_035916875.1 Methylomicrobium sp. Wu6 | reverse complement strand
TATTTGAATTTGCCAGAGCCGCAATGTAGTAAATTTGCCTCAGAATCACTTTATATCAATAACTTACGCCGAAACCGATAGATTTTATTGTTCATTAAGACTTTCTGAGCAGGCTCTATTTAACCGTTTTAGTAAATTCACATCGTTGTTTTACCAGAGGTGAAGTATTCTCATTGCCAATGCCATTCGCAATCATAGCAATCACACGATCATCTTGATCGTACCCTACATGCGCTTCCATAGGATTGGCCAAATCGCTGAGACCAAAAGCATCCATGACTTTAGCTATATTAATATTGACATTGGTGATATTGGCACATAACCTGGAATCCAGATATTTGTCGCTGTATCCTGGAGGTATGCCATAACTTAATAGGTCATTCGGATCGCTGAAGGCGATAAGCGACGTTTCGCTGACCATGCGCTTGTCGTAATGCGCTCCCTTAGGATCGCAATAATCGGCATATTGACCCGCCACTTCGGGAAGTTCCCGGCCCAATTGCAGCATCGGCAACTGGTTGGACAGCATAAAAATTGGGATATGCTTGTGCTGAAACGCCTCAATTGTTTTTTTGGTAACCACCACTCCACGTTTAGGATCCTCATATTTCTCGGTGTTTGCCAACAGATGCGCAATGCGCTGCATGCCGTCAATCACGATTCGGCTACCCAGGCTATGAGAAATCACCACATAATCATCATTCGCGATATGATCGATTGCGGAATCATCTAAGCCCCAGCACGTATGTTCCCCACTTTCGGGCAGATCTTCCCAATCACGGCTAGCCATCCAGCAGAATGACTGCCCGAATGACGCCAGAATCGCCTCTCTGCTTTTTCCGAGATAAATAATCGGATCGGGACCAGTATCATTGCTGAATTTTTTCAGCATGCCGTTAATCTTGGCCCGCCGGAATTCATATTCCCCGGAATTATCGAACGCCAAAAGCTCTTTTTCGTGACGGGTAATTTCCGACCAGGTGAGTTCATAAAATGTCAGTTCCTTGCCGTTTTGTTCGTTCAAAAGATGAGTGACCCGCAAATTACCAAGCTTCTTGCCAGGAACCAAGGGAGCAGCCAGCTGAATATTTTTCTGACTTTCCGAACGCACATTCAAGTTCAGATCTTTGGCTAATTTCTCCAGAAATTCGGTGGTATAGCCCGGGATGTGATCACCAACCCCATGCACAAACAGCATCTTGGTTTTGCCTTTGCTTTTGGCCAGACTCGCACCGATGCCGGCAAAAGGCTTGCCCCACACCTGACAAAGTCGGGTATCTTCCTTTTCGGTTTTTTCGAGAAGGGCTTCGGTCACCCCTTTGCCAAAACTGGAACACGCGGATAACAGCACCGCTATTGAGAGAGATGACAACAAGCATCCGGTTTTGAGCGAGCGGTATTTTAAAAAATTATTCATGGTACGGTTATCCCCGGTATTTTATAAAAGTCAATTATTTAAGAGGCGCACGAATGCGCGCTGAAAAATCAGCTGACAGATCGGCGGCATGAGCTCGATCATTGATATGGGCTTGTTTCTGTAATTCGGAAAAAGGAACTTGCTTATCAAGCCGACCGGACTCGTACAGGTATTCCGGCACGTAACCGCTTAAGAGAATTTTCCAGGAAAACGGCAGATGTGTGGGATTGATCCGGGTATTAAGCCAGATAGCCGTGGTGCAATTATCCAGCAAGGTATTGTAAAACGCCGGCGTTGCATTCAATTCATTAATCCTTTTCATATACTCCATGAAGAGACGCCGGGCGTTTTCGAGCGGGCCTTGTAGCCGGTAAAGATAAACTTCTTCAGGAGGCTCCTTACGGTAGTTGGTGCGCAGGCGAATCACATCGCGTTCATCCGCCACGATGTAAATCAGTTCAAACTGGCGGAAAAAACCTTTGATCGTCGAATAGCCTTCACTCAGCTCTTTGCGTGCTTCGATCGAGATAGCCAGATGTTCATTACCGCCGAAATTGAAACTGAGAATCGTATGCGCAATGGCGGGGCCCATCCAGTAAACCGCGATCAGATCCACCCCTTCCAGTTTGTTCAAGTCATAGGTTTTGGTGTAATAAGCCGGCTGGTAATCAAACTCGCTCCGATAATCAAAATTGCGGATATTGTGTACCGTGACCTTTTCGCCATCGAACGTGGCATAGGCCAGTTTGGCGACATCGGTTTGCCATTGCCGATCATTTGACGGGCTAATCAAAAACCACCACGTCAGAATTGCTGCAAACAGAATCGCATAACCGGTCAAACACCGCTTGCGCCAACGCGGAAAAACCAAACCGATCAACGTTGCCAGGCCGCACAAGCCAAATACAATGGCCACACAAGTCTGCATGATGCTGTTGTGGGAATCGCCAAAATAAACGGCAAACGTTCCCCATAGGGTCGTTCCTATCAGGGTTAATGCCATGAATAACATCTTGGTAAATTTTCCCATACCGCCCGTAGTGCGCAATGCCGATTGAGTTAGAAACTGCATTAAATCTTTGCAGAGTGATGACGCTTCATTAAAAAATCAGCCTTTCCCCTTGTAAGAAGATTTGATGTCTTCCGTTCAAGCATAATGACCTTTTCTCATCACAAAAATGACGATACACCAACCGAAAAGATAGCGATGACCCGTTCGACGGTTTTGCCATCGCTATGTCTCCCCTGAAACTCGTGCTTTAGTGCGTATAACTTTATCCATCCCCCCGCACGATGGTTCTGTGTATCCCTGTCCTAGTCGGACAGCGCCTTTTTCGCGGCGCTTTCGCGCTGGGCTTTGTCTCCGGCAGCTGCGACAGACGGCGGCATTTCTTTTAATGCGACGGTCACCTTGTCGACCTTGCCGGTGAAGCGGTTATCTCCCTCCTTATAGGCTTCAGTCACCGGGGTAGACTCGTCTACACCGACATCAGCACCCTCGTCAGCGGAGAAAAACATCCCCTGGGTTTGCTCAATCCGCCCTTGAGCGACTTGTTTGCCGTCGACCAAGATCGTGCCCATACCGCCTTTACCTAATCCTCCGCCGTCATAGGCGAATTCGAAGGCGACTGTCGACTTGCCGGCCTTTAAACTGGTTGGAGACGAAACGGAATAACGCTTCAGACCCAGGACGTTATAGGTATAGACCGGCTTGCCGGCCTTATCGAGATAAAGCGTCCAGCCGCCGAAGCGTCCGCCCTGCGCCAGAATTACGCCTTTGGCGCCCTGCTTGGGAATCTCCACCTCGGCCGTAATCGAATGCGAACTATTCTTAACGTTTATAAAAACGCTCTCCGACATGCCCGTCATTCCCGGATAGACGGTGAGCGCAGTGCGACCAGCCATTAAATCCGGACGACCCACCATCTTGGCGACGGCGCGTTCAAGGCCGCGATCGTCGATCGGCAACACCCGGTTCTTGATCGCTTCCTGGACGAAAATGTCCTGCAGTTCCTTAAGCTTTGCCGGATTCTGCGCCGCCAGGTCGTTCGCCAGGCTGAAGTCGGTGCGCGTATCGTAAAGCTCCCATTTGTCGTCGAGCAGAGCCGCGCGAGGTTTCATTTCCCAAGGTGCCCTATGGATAGTTCCCGCGAACCAGCCATCGTGATAGATGGCGCGGTTGCCGAAAATTTCAAAGTACTGCGTGGTGTGCCTACTGGCGGCATTTGGATCCTCGAAACTATACACCATGCTCACGCCTTCGATCGGCTCCTGGGAGGTGCCGTTGACACTTTTAGGTTCCGGCAATCCCGCAGCTTCCAATACCGTCGGCGCAATATCGATCACATGATGGAACTGTGGACGCACTTCGCCTTTGGCTTTGATACGTTTCGGCCAGTGAATGACCATGCCGTTGCGGGTGCCGCCGAAATTGGAAGCAACCTGCTTCGTCCAGGTAAACGGCGTATCGCCTGCGACCGCCCAACCGGCGGCCATGTGCGGATACGACATCGGGCCGCCAAGCTGGTCGTAACGCTTCAGGATATCTTTGACAGATTCCTGTACATCGTTGAAATAGGTATACTCGTTGAACATCCCGTTCATGCCGCCTTCGGCGCTGGTGCCGTTGTCGCCTACTATATAGAAGATCAGAGTGTTTTCAAGTTGGCTCATGTCGTCGATGGACTGAATCAATCGGCCGATTTCAGTGTCGGCGTACTCGCTGAATCCGGCAAAGATTTCCATCTGGCGAGTGAAAAGCTTTTTTTCGTCCGCCGACAGCTTATCCCAGTCCTTGATGGCCTCCGGCTTCGGCGCCAGTTGGGTGCCGGCAGGCACCACGCCCAATTTGATCTGGCGAGCCAGCGTCTCTTCACGGAACTTGTCCCAACCCTGATCGAACTTGCCTTTGTACTTGGCGATCCACTCCTTCGGCACATGGTGCGGTGCGTGAGTGGCTCCCGGCGCAAAATACATGAAGAATGGCTTATCCGGGGTAAGCGCTTTTTGGTAACGCATCCAGTTGATGGCCTGATCGGTCATATCCGCCATGAAGTGGTAGTTCGGGTCCTTCGGCGTTTCGATCTGATTCAGCCCTTCATAAAGCATCGGCGCCCACTGGTTGGTCTCGCCGCCGATGAAACCGTAGAATTTATCGAAGCCCGAGCGCGTCGGCCAACGATCGGTAGGGCCGGAAGGACTGACTTCCCAGGCGGCGGTTTCGTGGTTTTTACCGAAGAAGCCCGTGCTGTAACCGTTCAGACGCAGCATCTCTGCAAGCGGCGCGACATTGTTCGGACGCTGGCCGGTGGCGCCCGGAAAGGCGGTGGCCATCTCCGTGATGGACCCCATGTTGTTCATGTGGTGATTGCGGCCACTCAGCAGCGCCGTGCGCGTTGGCGAGCACAGGGCGGTAGTATGGAACTGGTTGTAGCGAAGTCCCTGGTTCGCCAGCTTTTCGACGGTCGGCATTTGCACCGGCCCGCCGAAGGCGCTGGACATACCGAAACCCATGTCGTCGATCAATACGATCAGTACATTGGGAGCGCCTTCGGGGGCTTTGATCTGAAAGCGCGGCGGTGCCTCCGCGTTACGGACATCGAACACGGTGCTGTGGGGATAGTTGGGTTCCGGAATCGGCAGCACCGTGCGATCCAATACAGGGGGGGCCTGAGCGATGCATAAGCCAGTTACAACTAAGCCCAGGATGAAAATGAGTAAGGAAAGTAAATTTTTTCGCCGCATATGCATCCCCTTTTATCCGGATAAATCGTCTAATACTTAATTGCACCCTTTGTTATTACGGGTTTTGACGCATGTTTTTCCACCCGGCGTCTGTACGGCTCCCACACCGTTTTTGGTTTTGGCTTGACCTCCCCGGCTGGTTTCGGTGGTAGTCACTCCACTCTGATTCGTCTGGGACTTCCAGGCACTGCCGGTCTTTGGATTATATCCGCCAGCAGCCTGTCCACTATCACAAACGGTCTTCCCCCTTACAGTCTTCACGCATTCCGCGGATACGATCGATGAAAAAACCAAACATGCGATTACTGAAATCGATTTTTTTAACATTTTCTTATCCTCATTGCCATGAAAGAAAAACACTTATTAAACATCTTAAACATCGTCCATTGATGACGCTACCGCTGGCCTGCCTCCCCTTTAACCATACCGATGGAACAAATGCCGCCATAGCGGGGCGACTGCATGGATAGGCGTTAGAGCAAACAGGAACGGGCCGATTCCAGTACCAAGGGAAGCAAGCTCAAATGTCCCTGTAGACCGGATTACGGCAATCCCAAAGTCCAAACTTTAATAGATTCGGAGCCAACAACCGCATGACCCAAATAAAACTTTGGCTCCCATGCCCAAGAAATCGATGATGCAATTCGGCTAACTCCGACCTTAATGGTTTTCGACAGTTAATAACGCAACTTTTTCATGGTATATTACTTGCGCTTGCAATTCACGGCTATTGGACTTTAGGGTAAGTTTGCTTGAATCGAAACACAAAATTTCTACCGAACATATTGTTTTTAGAATCGACGTTTCAGCATGATGCCTCCCTGCAAAAAATCTGCTCATTGATTTATTGGATAATCAGAATGGCACTTCCATTCCTTATTCCCTCGTTTAAGCATCCGGCCGGCAAAATGTACTGTGATTCAACACGTTCGGCGGCCTTTCGATGAGCTGGATTACTGTACTCTGGTCGATGCTGGCGTCGGCATCCCTGACCTTCGCGCTGCTGCCCCTTTTTATCTGGGCCAAGGGCATACAAACATGGGCGAATTTATCCTTCGCGGTCGCTGCCGTCGCTGTCGCCATTATCACCGGCCTAGAATTGATGGCCATGCGAACGACTTCGATCGAACAAATGGCGACGATTCTGCGCTGGGTTCACCTTCCCATTCTCGTTCTTTGGGTAGCAATTGTTTGCTTCGTACGCTTTTACTTCGATGCCGGGCGATCTTGGCTCGCCTGGACGGGAGCAGGTTTGCGCGTACTCGCATTAATCCTGAGCTTGACCACCGGGCAGAACTTGTTTTTCAAGGAAATCACGGGTCTCAAGCAGGTAACGGTTTTAGGCGGTGAAACGGTCTCGATCGCTCAAGGCATACTCAATCCATGGTACGTCGTCGGCCCGCTCAGCACCTTGGCTCTCGCGGCGTTTGTACTGGATGCGGCAGTCGCCCTGTGGCGCAGAGAAACAGATATCGGACGCCGCCGCGCCATCGTTTTCAGCGGCAGTATCATTTTTTTCCTGCTGACAGCGTTAGTCCATTCCCTACTGGTGAACATAGGAGCAATCAATTCGCCCTATATCGTCGGCCTTTCCTTCATGCCTATTCTTGTCGCCATGTCCTATGAGCTGAGCTACGATATGTTGCATTCGGTGCAGATCGCTGATCAGTTGCAGGCGAGCGAAGCAGAATTGCGTATCAGCAAGCAACGCATGCATCTGGCGGCGAGCGCCGCTGATCTGAGGCTGTGGGAGTGGGACATTGTGCGTGATGAAATTTGGAGTACGGAAATAACCCCTACGTTGTACGGCACCGCCGAGTCGGAGAAAATCAGTTTCGATAACTTTCTGAGCGGCCTATATGAAGAGGATCGCCAACGTGTCAGGCTCGCGGTAGAAAAGTCAATGACGGGGAGCGGCAATTTTGAAAGCGAATACCGGATTAAGATGCCGGATGGCCGGTTACACTGGTTTAACTCGCGCGGTCGCATCGAATTCGGCGATCGCAGCCAACCCCTGCGAATGCTGGGAGTTACGATGGATATTACCCGGCGCAAACAAGCGGAACTGGAGGTGCAACTGCAACGTAACGAACTGACGCACCTTTCGCGTGTGACACTCCTTGGCGAACTGTCCGGTTCACTGGCGCACGAGTTGAATCAGCCGCTGACGGCCATCCTCAGCAACGCCCAGGCCGCCCAACGCTTCCTCGCGCGCGGCAAGGCCGATCTCGCCGAAGTTCGCAATATACTCAACGACATCATCGTCGAGGACAGGCGCGCCGGCGATATCATTCAGCGCTTGCGCCAGATGTTGAAGAAGGGCGATGTTCAACTGCTGCCGATTGATCTAAACAAAATCGTTCAAGATGTCTTGAAGCTTGTGAACAGCGATTTGGTGAATCACAATATTACCGTGAATGCCGATCTCGATCAGAAATTGAATGCAGTCATTGGCGATCGCGTGCAACTCCAGCAAGTGTTGCTTAACCTGATCATGAATGCCTGCGAAGCTATGTCCCGCACTCAAGAAAACAAACGCAGGATTTTTATCCGCACCGAACGGACCGGCGATGATAAAGCCCAGGTGTCCGTTGTCGATCAGGGACCGGGTATTCTCTCTGAAAATATCGAAAGCGTGTTTGAACCGTTCTTCACCACCAAATCGCATGGCATGGGACTGGGGCTCACGATTTGCCGCAACATGATCACCGCCCACAGAGGTCAACTCTGGGCCATCAACAATAACCCCAGCGGCACCGGCTTTTATTTTACGCTGCCGATCCATCATGGAGAGAGCGCATGAGCGAATCCGTTCCCACCGTATTTATGATCGACGACGATTCAGCCGTATTGGAAGCCCTGTCGCGTCTGTTGCGTTCTTTCGACCTGAACGTGGCTGCGTTCGCTTCGCCGCAGGAATTTCTTGAGCAATTCGAACCCGCTCCACACGGCTGTCTGGTACTGGATGTATCCATGCCGGATCTCAATGGCCTGGAACTGCAACAAGAACTTGCCGCCCGGGGTAATGAATTACCAGTCATTTTTCTGACCGGCCACGGCGATATTCCGATGAGTGTGCGAGCAATGAAACAAGGCGCCGTCGATTTTCTGACCAAACCCGTTCAAGGCCAGGACTTGATCGAAGCCATCCATGCCGCCATCGAAAAGGACCGCTTAGGCGGGCAGACTCGCGCCGAACTGGCAGAAATCCGGGAGAGGCTGGCAACCCTCACCCCACGCGAACTGGAGGTTCTCGAACATGTCGTTTACGGCAGGCGCAACAAACAAATCGCGGCCGACCTCGGAACCTGCGAAAAAACAATCAAGGTCCACCGCGCGCATCTGATGACGAAATTAAAAGCCCGGTCTTTAGCCGATGTGGTGCGCCTGGCCGAACGGGTTGGAATTAGACCCGTAGCGCCGGTTCGAAACGATTATCAACCGTGAATAACCGGTATTGTCAAAAATAGATGTGCGCCTTCGCGCCTCTACAAACTCTGTGGACTTTCTTGACGAATCCTTGAACAAATTCAAGCCCTCCCAAAACCGCATCAATTATTTGCTGTTCATGTTGAACTCGCCGAAATACCCCATGGCTTCGATGAGCCAAGTCCGAACGGCTTCAAATAGGATCGAGCCTGCTCAGTAATCAACGCTTTCGCGCTGATTACAATAAAGTATTGCATTGAGCCAGTGCTGATTTATTGAAAATAAACGCCAACAACCGCCGCTACCAAAGCTCATTTTTAGCCAAGGGCTTAATGATAGTGAACGCATCCGACAGAATTTTTATTGCCTTGGGGATATTCATTATGCTTTCACGCACGGTGTCGTAGGCGCCGAACAACGCCACCGAAAAAAACTGTTTAATCAAAGAATAATGATTCTTGTTTAATCCGGCCAAAATAGCTATCGACTCTTGGGCGTTTGCGCCGCCGCACTTTAGATATTTGAAAACCGCCGTTTTAAGCAAATCATTCGACATCACGCCGTATAGCGCATTGGCAAGAATATTAAGGTTGGCATTGGCGTATTGCCTGTCTCTGTAGTACGCCTCAATTTTTTCGTGAATCAAATCCGCATTGTTGAAATTTGGCATAGCCAATAAATGCGTACTTAATATTTGTATATCCGAGAATACCGCTGTCAAACCGCCGCCAGTTAACGGATGACGCATATTAAGCGCATCGCCCAGCATTACCGCGCCTTTCCTGATGATGGGTTTAGCCGCCATATAGTGATTAGGCATGACCTTGAATCCATCTTCCCGCAAGGCCTGCTCATAGCTGCTGCGCATACACTCGGGAATATAAGGCGTAACATTGGCATCCAAATGCGCTTGCAGCGCTACTTTTCTGGGAAGCTGCCCCCCCGGGAAATCAATTAATAACCTGACTTCAAAGCTCGAAATAGGATAACAAATAAACGGTGTCGGTCCCGACAAAAACACATGCCCATGTTTCGGAAAAGGCATTTCACAATTTTTTAAAATCAAACCGATAAAGTAGGATGTCACGGTTTTTTCATTATTGCTCAGATGCTCTCTAAAATTTGAAAAGAACCCGTCGCTGGTTATAGTTAAGGGCGCATAAATGGCCTTTATCTCGGACGAGAGAGATTCCCTATAACTCACACCGATAATTTCATCCTGCTCATTTTCCAGCAATTGCAATGCTTTGCCGTGTATTTGCGTAACCGATTCATTTTGTAGGGCAGAGGCTCTGATGCGCTGCAAAAACCGGCCATTATGCAAGCCCATCCCCTTAAAATTTTCCGGATAAGGAATCGTTATTTTTTCTTCGCCTTGCAGTAGCGAATAGCCTTCAACCGGCTGCGCATCGAAATCATCCAGTAAAGACCCGAGCCCCATTTGCTCAAATGACTGAACGGCTCCGGGTTGTAACAATTCACCGACGATGCGCATTTTCTCCTTAAAACACTGATCGATTAACGCGATTTTGATGCCCTTGGGGGCTAGATAAGCGGCGATGGTGGCGCCCGCCATCCCTGCTCCGATAATGCAAATGTCGAACTCCGACTTCATACTAAGCCCCCCGGGTACGAGCTCATTAAACTGCGTTGATTCATTTATCATCCCTGAATAGTCCGCCTATAGTATCGGCTCAACGCCCAGATGGGAAAGATATTCCTGTAGTTGGCATAGGTTATCATGCAGTTATAATTAAAAACGCCGGAAATGCTTTCCTGGGGCCAATCGCCGATGCCGCTTTGTTTATTCAACAGCACATTAATGCCCGATTTGATAACTTCTCTTTCGCTGTACTCAGCGGCCATCAGCGCCAGCAAGGCCCAAGCCGTATTAACTGCTTGAGACGCCGATGCCTCGGAATAAACCAGCTTGGAACACGATTCGAACGTCTCGCCCCAGCCGCCATCCGCTTTTTGTTTGCCGACTAAAAAGGCGCAGGCTTTGTTTACGCCGTCTGCTAATGTCGCATCGTCATGATACCCCCTACCCTTGGCCTTACTGAGCGCTTCCACGCCGAACCAGGTCGCATAGGTAAAACACACCGCCCAGCCGCCATACCAGGAACCATCCGGCTTTTGCTGCTTAAGGATAAAACTGAGCCCTGCGCTAATAGCTTTGCGTATCTCGCTGTTTTTATATGCAGGATCCGTTTCCTGAATTTCCAGTAACGAAATAACGCAAGCTGCCGTACACTCCGTCCACGAATAATCGATCATAATGTCGGCAAACACTTCAGAAGGATTAAGTTTTTCCAGCCACTTGGGTGCTCGAGTCAATTCATAGGTTGCCCAGCCGCCATCGCTATTTTGGTAAGAAAGGATAACATCAACGGCTTTTTTAATGCGTATTTCATCAATCTCCGGTTTAACCAGCCCCGAACCATGAATAGCCAACGTAGCGCTTAAGCCTTCTGCCGTGCAATCTGCAACCGGCCAGCCTTGTTCAGCCGTTGAAAAGGGCCAACTGCCTATCATGGGATGACGGAAAAACTCGGCATGCGTCGAATGTTCAGTCTGAATTTGCGATAGTTCGATAAACCGATAGCTTTTTGCAATCGTCGCAGGAAACAGTTTACACAGATCACTTTCCAGCATGGCGCGGGTTGCAAAAGCGGTGTCCCAAAGCTGCGAACCGTTGTAACCATTCATTTTCATGCCATCTTCGGCAACCCATAAATAATCGTACCAACGCGCGACATGCTTTTTAAATCGTTCGGAATCTTTGCCATAGGCATGCCAGATACAAATAGAATTAATGGCTTGATTGACGGGGCCTATGTTGAGGTAGCCGGTTTGCTCATCCTCGGCATCGAGGTATTTCAAAATGTAGCTTGTAGACTTTTTTCGTAACCAGGCGCATTTGAATTTTTCATAATTATTGGTGAAAAAATTCATCCACTTCAGTACCGGAGACGGGGTGGTATAGCAATCTTTTCCACAAACGGCATTACGTTGCTTCGGCCAATCAATGGAAGCGAAATCTTCGTTATAAATTTCCTCCCTTAGGGACAAAATCAGTTCATTTTCGCGTGCTTTAATCCGCTGCGCATAGCAATAGGCCATCGGCAGGTAAACCATGCGCGTGTGACACCAGTAGCGCCAGGGATGTACCGGCAGCCATTTGGGAAATAACCACATTTCCGGAAACAGACTGTTAAAACCTTGCCAGTCGTATAGATTCAAAACAGCAAGATAAAATTTCCCCCAGGAAGGGATGCCGGTTGCGCCGCCATGGCTTTTGATCCACGCCCTAGCCTTGATCAGCTGTTCATGATCCTTATCCACTCCCAAAAGACGCAACGCCACATATTGCATGACGGTGCCAAACATGGTCGATTCGCCTTCGATATGCATGCCCCAGCCGGCATCTTTATTTTGATGGTTGAATAAATAAACCTTCATCATTTCCCGGTGCGCTTTGGGAAACGGGGTATCGGAAATAAAAGAAGCGATCAGCAGACCGGGTAAAAGAAATAGCGGACCGCCGTAATCGCCCGGCCAATGCCCCTCTTCGCTCTGCAAATATGAGTAGTAGTTCATACCCTTGACGAGCGCTTCCACGATTTTTTGCTCTTCAGGGTTTTCTGCTCGCGGGATTTGTCCGGTAAATTCCTTGAACCTGGCGTTGACAGCGGCGTGCCGGTAAACCTTGTCGCCGGAATTGGGATTCTGAAATGCGTCGAACTGAAAATCTTCGGCAAACCGTACTATTTCTTCGTCCGAGAGGTCATCAACATGTTGTAGATGTTCATCGATATTATTTGAGCCAGGCTTGTATGCCCAAATTTGTCGGCCTTTTTCAGTGATCAGTTGCCAGTTTTTCCAAGCGGGTTTTACATGCAGCATAGATTATTGTGATGTTCCTTTTAGCGGGGTTGAGCAACAGATGCGATCCTTTGAAGAAGGGTAGCCATGCGTTTTGGAATCATTCATTAAACAAAGCAATACGTACCATTACCAAAAACCCCTTCAGCTTTTTCAACAAACCGGGCGGTTTGCGCAAACGTTCGTGACCGGGCAGTAATTGTCCTTTGGCCAATTTGCCGATTTTCCTTTTGACGGCCGGGTCGAGTTTGCCGTCGGCGGCCAACTCGAAAAACAAGGCTTTCACATTGCCTAAATCAAAAAAATCCCGTTGCCATTCCCATTTAAAATTGCCGCCATACCGAAACCAGGAACCGCCAATGCCCGCGACTTCATAATGCGTTCCGTCTTCACGTAGCGCAGGCGACACTTGACGCCACAAGCCTATCACTTCGCCCTGTTTTTCGTCGATTAAAATGCGGTGGTACGGATAGCGCCATTGTTCAAAGCCTTCCATTTGCACGCCTAAAGCCCATTCTTCTATTTCCTTACGGCTACGCGCAACAAATTCTTCATTAGGGCCGATATTCCAGCGATATTCGGCGTCATCAGTATACATTTTACCTAAGTGTTTGGGCCAGTTGCCTTCTTTTTCAGCGTCGCGATTCGCCTGCAACCAACGTTCAACCATTTCCTCAAGTTCTGCTCTGGGATATGCGGCCATTTTTCGACTCTTATGCGTTCTACTTCAGTTCAATTTTAATTGCTTGGGTTGGGCAGTATTTTTCGGCTTGCCGGGCTTTCGCCAGCAAGTCCAGCGGCGGGTATTCTTGTAAGACAGTGACATTGCCTGCGTCGTCTACGTAAAAAAGCTCGGGCGCTTCAGTCATGCAAGTCGCATGGCCTTGGCAAAGCTCCCGGTCGATTTTTATATGATAGCCGGGACCGGTTTGAATGTTTCCTTGCGCTTTATTACTCACTGAGTCGGCAGCGGCGCCTTTAATGTCCGTGCGTTTTAGATAACGGACACGGCAAGGCGATAACGGTTGCACCACCATTTGGGTGAAATCGTCCTGATAACTGTCTTTGCCGTCGATCAGTTCAAAGGTATATCGGCGTAACAAAATGCTGAAAATGGCTTTGAGTTGCAGCATCGCAAACGCGTTGCCGCTGCATTTGTGTTTGCCGCCGCCAAAGGCAATCCAACTGAAAGGCCTGGCATCTTCCTGGCGCGTTTCCGAATAGCGCTCAGGATCGAATTTTTCCGGATCGGGGAAAATATCCGCAATACGGTGCGATACCCGCGGCGAGGCACAAACGTATTTGCCGGCTTTGACGATATAGCCTTTAAAATGAAAATCCCGCATCACTTTGCGGATTAAAAAAATCAACGGCGGATGCAGGCGCAACACTTCTTTAATCACGTTTTCCAGTGCCGGAGTTTCACGTAAAGATTGAAATGTGACTTCGCCATCAGTCCCGAAGTTAGCATCCAGTTCATTCAATACAAGCCGCAGATATTCAGGCCGGCGCGCCAATTCCAGCAAGGTCCAGGCCGCCGTTCCTGCCGTGGTATGGTGGCCAGCGAATATTGTACCGATTAACATGCCCGTGATTTCATGCGCGGATAGGCTGCTGCCGTCATCATAGCGGGCATCAATCAGCATTTGAAACGCGTCTTCACTTTTCTCCGGCTTCCGTGCTCTTTTGGCAATAATACCGGTGACTAATTCTTGAAGCCTGGCGCGTGCCTTATCGCGACGGCGAAATACCGGCAAAGGCAAATAAGGAAAAACAAAAGCCAGCGGATTTACGCCTTTTTCAAGGTCGTGATAAATTTTTGCGAATTCTTCATTCAGTTCATAGCGGAATTCATCGCCCAACAAACAGTGACTGGAGGTGTAAATGGTGAGTTCTTTCATAAACTCAAGCAAATCAATTTCGCCGGCATCGCCCCACCGGGCAATCATTTGTTCGACTTCCCGGACGATCACTTGGGCGTAGCCACGCATCGGCTTATCGCGCAATACCGGCATCAGCATTTTAAGCTGTTGGTCTTTTTTATGCGGCGGCGCATCAAAAACCACGCCTTTACCGAAAATAGGCGTCATGATTTTATATGCCTGGCTTTGATCCAGTTGCGCGTCGGGCGCGCGAAAAAAAGCTTCATTCGCTTCAGGGCCGGTCATCAACACCATTTTTTGATGAAACATACGGAATTCGCCGATTTCTCCCAGTGAATTTCTGAGTTTCATCATGTAGTCAAAGGGATTTTTGCCAAAGGCGAGCATATGCCCCAAGAGCGGCAATGCGCCAGGCATTTTCGGCGGCGCCATGCCGGGCGAAACGGATTTTTCGGTAGTCGTCGTATTCATATTTGAAGCTGGATATCTGTATGCATTAAGGAACTCTAAATCTAATGGTATAACCTCTAGATTCCTCGAAGAGCATAATCCCTTTCTGTTACAGGGGCGCCAGGCAACCTGCGATTCTACTCGGTGCCCGGCTAATACACAAAACTTTCTGAATGCTCATCGGAACAAAAGCAGCAGGACTCAACCGGCCTTTTCCAGCTTCCTCATCTCGATCGGCGAAATCCTGCCTTGCGAGGAAACCTTGTCATACACCTCATCGAAGGCCTGCCGGCAATACGGCAATCGCTCCCGCAAGAGGTCATAGCCGGCATGGTCGAACATGGTCCTGAAATCCTCCCGACTCATGAAGGTTCTCGCATACAAGGCTTGGTAGCCCCGATGTTCGATCACGAATTTTTCCAGCAACGGCAGGGCGACGGCGTTATCGAAATCTTTTTTGTCCGGCGTACCGTAGGCGCCGATATCCACATACATTTCGTCCACGGCGCCTTCCTCTGTCCTGAAGGGATGGACAAAGCCGGGCTGTCCGCCGTTATCCTTGATCACCATCGGCGAAAGCCATAAGGGGTATAAGCGGAAATGCGCATCGAAATAGTCAATGGACTGCTTCAGATAGCGGATCGGCATCAGCATGTCCTGAACCACGTGAAACTTTTCCCTTAGCCGCCGGGTGGTTTCGGTTTCCGTGTATTTCAACAATTCGATGCTAGGCGGCAAGGCCCAGCCCAGCAACGCCCTGAAAATCGGATGATTGCCGAAAGCAATGATTTCCTCCATGGCCCAGAAATAGCTGCGAGTGTGCCGGTGAAAATAATCCCGCACCGGCAGATATTCGACGCGTTCCTTTCCTTGTTGCAAATAGGTTTGGACATGCTTGTAAAACCAAGGCTGATACCATCGCCCGATAGCATTCAAAGATCCGTCCGCACCGACGGTATCGGCGAACGTGCCGACCATGATCACCGCCTGGTCGCGGCTGTAAACCAGAGCTTCGACGAAATCGTTGTTTTCGGTATCGCGGCTGGCTTGCTCGAAAACACTGACCATGGCATCCAGTGAATAAACAGGCCGGTAGTGCAGCCGAACATACTTTTTGACCGGAATGATCTTCACTTCGGCAGCCACCAGAAAGCCTAGCGTGCCATGGCTCCACGGAATCTGATAAAACAGATCGGAATTTTCCGAAGGACTGCATTTGACCAGCCGGCCCTCCGCCGTCACGACCTCGAAGGATGCGCAAATATGCTGGAATAGCCCATATTTATGGCTGCTGGTTTCCACCCCGAAACCCATAATCAAACCGCCCACCGTCAGACTGTCCAACTCCGGCACCACTGGAAGAGTCCATCCCCGGGAAATCAGGCTGCGCGAAATCTGGCCCATGGTCGCCAGCGGTTCCACCCGGACGATGCCGCGCTGCTCGTCTATTTCCAGTATGTCGTACAGGCCGACATCGATCTTGCGGTGCGAAAGCTTATATTTAGGCACCAGTTCGCTCATGGTTTTCCAACCTGATCTTGCGGTGCAAAGTTTTTGCACCGAGCCTTGCTTTTTCCAGTCCTCGATTTGATCGATCACCGCGTCAACCCTGGCATCGTGTTTGGCGGGAGCGCTGTTAAAGCGGAAAGTAATCCAGTTACGGAGGCTGGCGTAGGCGCCATAGGCCGACGACACGGGCAGCAGAAAAAGGGTGGCGAATATGCCGCGGTAATGGGTTAATACGTGTTCGAATAATTGATCGAGTTTTATCACTGGGTTAAGCCTAAGTTAATCGGTAAAAGAACAATTCTCGATCCTTGATCGTTGCCCTATTATTTCATGCCAGCTATATCCGTGTAAGTGCTTAGCAGAAAGTAAATTGGTATTGAGAGCCAAAACCAGCGCCGATTTCATCGATAGCCTCCTCAAGTTCGGTAGGTGTAAACGATTGGAATGGCAGCCACTCGTATTTC
>NZ_JAXUHN010000024.1:0-16149 GCF_035916875.1 Methylomicrobium sp. Wu6 | reverse complement strand
GAGTATTTGCGTATTCATGACTGTATTTATCTGCAAATCGTTCTTTACGTACTTCTTCGCATTGTTCAGTGTTCATTGTCGCTCTCCTTATTTAGGATAGGAAACTCAATGGGCTCAGACGCCAATATCGAGGGGGATAGAAGATAGGAAATCCAAGCCTCCAGTCGAATCATACGAGGCTCTATCCAGCCTTGTCAAGCAACGGTTTAGGCCAAGCGCAACGTTTGCAGTATACTCGAATATATATATTTTTTGCTTTGGAAGGGGCTGCCTCGTGATGATGACGAGAATCCTTTAAAATAACTGTTTTCTATAAGGTTTTTTCTTGCTGAAGAGCGATCGTTGAATTTGTGCAATCAGAGGCATGACTGGACATGACACAAAAAATAATCCAAAAGCTAAGCTACGGCTGGCGTCTTTTTGCTACGGGTTTAAGTTTTTTCAGTTTTGGGCTGATCGGTTTGTTATTGAGGTTTCTGGTTTTTCCGGTGCTGTCCGTTTTGCCTGGCCATCGCTTGCAGCGAATAAGCCGGGGCCAGCGCGTTGTGCATTACGGCTCTTATGTGTTCATCGGGCTGATGCACAGACTCGGCCTCATGACTTATGAAATACAAGGCTTGGAGAAGCTTAACCGTCCGGGACAACTGATCATTGCCAATCATCCTACCTTGATTGATATTTTGTTTTTAATTAGCCGGATCAAACAGGCAAACTGCATTGTAAAAGCAAGCCTGTGGCGTAATCCTTTCATGCGAGGGCCTATTTTAAATGCCGGCTATATCAGTAACGGCGATCTTAAAAAAATGATAGCCGAGTGTGTAGAGTGGTTGCAGTCCGGCGGAACCATGATTATTTTTCCGGAAGGCACGCGTTCGGTGCCGGGCAAACCGTGTCGTTTTCAGCGGGGAGCCGCTACAATAGCCCTACAGGCAAACAAGATCGTAACGCCTGTCACGCTTTCCTGTTATCCCAGTACCTTAACAAAAGCTGAGCCATGGTATCAAATTCCTTGCCGACGATTTCATTTAACCATGGATGTTGGCGAGGATATTGCGCTGGATGAATTTATAACAATTAAGCCTAAATCGATTGCTGCGCGGCGCTTTAATCAGTTTTTAGAAGATTATTTTACTCAGCAGAGAGGTCTATAAATCGTATGGAAAATGAATTAAAACAATTAATTATTGATGTGCTGGCGCTGGAAGATATTAGCGTGGCCGATATTGATAGTCACGATGCGCTGTTTAAGGACGGCCTGGGTTTGGATTCCATAGATGCTCTTGAAATAGGTCTGGCTATCCGTAAAAAGTACAATGTAAAAATTGATACTGAAAAAGAGGATGTGAAGAAGATTTTTGCTTCCATTTCGACGTTAGCCGATTACATCAAATCAGTACAGGGTTAATGTGTTTATGAACAATTGTGTTCTGGCCGTTTTACCGGGCATCAGACTGATTGCAGGTTACTCCTTTAAACATTGGAGCAGCCCGCCGTTAATGCTTGGTATGGTTTATTGCGGATTTGCAATCTGGCGGATGAACTTACGCGTACTTGACCGGGATGTGACGAACAGCTCAGGAAAATGCATTTACGCAACCCAATATTGAGAGCACGCATGAAAACCTGCATCATCATCCCTGTTTATAATCATGAGCGGGCTATTCCTCGGGTTATATCCAGGATAAAAGGGCATGGCATTCCTTGCCTGCTGGTGAATGACGGCAGTTCAGCAGCATGCTCCGAGGTGCTGGAATCCTGCGCGCGGCAGGAATCAGGCTGGCTTACCCTGCTAACTCGGGCGAAAAACGGCGGCAAAGGCGCGGCTGTTATTGATGGTTTCAACGCGGCTATAGGGCTGGGATACACACATGCGCTACAAATCGACGCCGATGGGCAGCACAATATCGATGATATTCCGCGCTTTGTTGAAGCCGGCAGACTAAACCCGGACGCAATGATTTTAGGTCAACCTGTTTTTGATGAAACCGTCCCTATAAGCCGGATGTACGGGCACTCTATAACGAATCTGTGTATAGTGATAAACACATTGTCCTTGGCAATAGCCGACGGCATGTGCGGTTTTCGGCTCTATCCGCTGGCCGCCGTAGACAAGTTAATCAGCACGACACCCATAGGCCAAGGCATGAATTATGATGTGGACATCGCCGTACGCCTGCACTGGCAGGGCGTCGAGGCCATCAATCTACCGACAGCCGTACACTACCCTTACGATGGAGTGTCACATTTCAGGTTATGGCATGATAATGTCATGATTGCGACAACGCATGCCAAATTGTTTTTGGGTATGCTGATACGGATTCCGCAATTACTCTTAAGACACTGGTGATGAAAAAAACACTGCATTGGACGCAAATGGAAGAGGGCGGCGTGATCTGGGGCATGAGGCTTCTGTTGCGCATCTATCTGCTGTTTGGCCGCACGGTTCTGCAACTGTTTTTATACCCGGTCGTGATTTATTACTGGCTCATTAACCGGCAGGCCAGACAGGCCAGCCAGGCTTATCTGAACAGACTGGCGGATTTTGCGCCGACATTAAAACTGAGCGGCAGTTTCCTCTGGAGCTTCAGGCACTTTATCAGTTTTGCCAATGCCATTATTGACAAGCTCGCCGCCTGGTCCGGGGCGCTTACGCGGGCTGATGTGCAGTATCATCGCCGTAATGAAATCATAGCGCAAATCCGCAAAGGCCAGGGCGTTGTATTGCTGGGTTCGCATCTCGGTAATCTTGAAGTCTGCCGGGTGATCGCTGATTTCGACAAATCGCTACATATTAATGTGTTAATCCATAACAAACATGCCCAAAAATTTAATCGGCTGTTAAAGCAGACCAGTGACAGCAGCCAGTTAAATCTGATTCAGGTCACTGAAATTACCGCGGCGACGTCCATGTTGCTTCAGGATAAAATTGACGGGGGTGAACTCGTCATCATCGCCGCCGACAGATCGCTGCCGGGCAGCCAGCAGCATGTCACCAAGGTTAACTTTCTGGGGGGCGAAGCGTTGATGCCGCAAGGACCGTTCATCCTGGCCGGCTTGCTGAAATGTCCGATTTATACCGTGTTTTGTCTCAAACAGCAGGGCAAGCATGTGATTTATTTCGACCACTTTAGTGACATGCTGAACTTCCCCAGAAAAACGCGCGAGCAAGCCATACAGCAAATAACCCAGCGCTATGCGGAACGTTTGCAGACTTACTGTTTAAAAGAGCCGCTACAATGGTTCAACTTTTTCGATTTTTGGCGTGTTTCGCAGGATGATGAATAACAAAAATACCACCCACTTCATTGATTTCCTGTGACATTTATATCGATCCGCAACAGTTTCTTCATCGCGATCAGCATTATGGGTTTGTTGACTGCGTTTTTTGGAATCAGTCCAGAGTGGCTGGGAGTGCCGGTCATCGTTTATCTGGCATTAGTCACTTATGGTTCGGTAATCATTCACTCCAACTTTCACGTTCAAGCCCATTGTCATGCGAATACTTCAGACAAAGTCATTGCCCTGTCGTTTGACGATGGCCCAAACCGTGAATACACCCCACGGGTGCTCTCGATATTGGCTCAGTACGGTGCGTCGGCAACTTTTTTTGTGATCGGAAAAAACATTCAGGGTAATGAAGCCCTTTTGAAACAGATAGAATCAGACGGACACAGTATTGGAAACCACAGCTATACGCATTCGTTTTTTATGGATTTTAATAGCTTGCAAGGCTTTAAGGATGAGCTAAACCAGACCGCAGAGCGTGTCTTCAACATCATAGGCAAACGGATGAAATTATTCAGGCCGCCCTATGGCGTTACCACACCCAAACTTGCGAGAGCCTCAAAGGAGTTGAATTACAGCACCATCGGCTGGAGCATCCGCTCGTTCGATACAACGGCCGCCTCTGCGCAATTCATCACCCGGCGCGTACAAACGCAAATAAAACCGGGCGCTATTATTCTGTTTCACGATCGTTCGGAGAAAACCCTCCAGGTGTTAAAACAAACGCTTAATTTTGCGCAAGAAAATGGCTATAAAATCGTCAGTATAGAGCAGCTTTTGCAGATCAAAGCCTATGAATAACTGAGCAGGATGCTGTAGCCACGAGACGCCCTCGCGGTGAGTTTATCTTGGTTTTGAATGGCAGGTTAAAGTGACCTGTTCGGCAGGACACTGTTCATCTTGGCTTGGTACATAGCCTTATCGGCCTGTTTGATCAAATCACTACCCTTTTGTCCGCCGGTCCGGTAGACCGCGACGCCAATACTTGCGGTTATCGCAATGACATAGCCGTCCACCACATAAGATGCGGCCAGGTGGGCGCGAATTTTCTCCGTCACCACGGCGGCACTTTCCTGTCCATTGATTTCCGGCAGCAGAATCACGAATTCGTCGCCCCCATAGCGGCAGGCTGTGTCGCCATAACGGATACAGGCGGCTAGTCGCTCTGCCACCAGTTGTAAGAGTTTGTCCCCCGCCGCATGTCCGAGCCTGTCATTGATGCTTTTGAATCGGTCAAGATCGATGAATAGCAACGCCACTTGCTTTTGTTGGCGAGCGGACTGAGCCATCGCCTGCCTAAGCCGATCCATCAGCAAGCTGCGATTGGGCAGTCCGGTAAGCTCGTCGTGATGCGCGAAGTGACGCGCTTCTGCGCACTTTTTCGCTAACCGTATCAATCGCTGCCTGAGAAAGGCATTGGTTTCCGCCAGCGTTTGAATCTGTTGTTGCGCCGCTTTCAACTGCTGTTGTCTCGCCACGAGTGCTCGCTTGAGTTCCGTCTGCGCAGAAAAAGGGTCCTGCAAGTGCGTAATGGTTGGACTCTCTTGATGGGGGACATTGGGGAACTGGGTGTTGGTGTTCTCCGCTACGGCCGTATCAGCCATACCATATAAGGCCATTTTCTTCATTTTATGATCTCCCTAGGTTGATCCGAAGCGACTGCTGTTTTTATCCAGCATCGATTCTCTCAAAAGAATGAAAAATACAGAATAAGGCGGGATCGCTTCGTGCGGCAGCGTATGTAGTGGAAAAATGATGCCGGGCTGAAGTCAATTCGAATAAATCCATTTTTGATATCTATTTTTTCTTTCGGGTGGGTTTAGTCTCAATCTTGACCTGTGCTGTGCCGTCCTCTTTCATATCCAGTTTTTTTGCTGCTGCGCCGGAGAGATCGATGGCTCGATCCTCGGCATAGGGCCCACGGTCATTGATCCTCACCACGACCTTCTTGCCATTCTCAAGGTTGGTCACTGTGGCCTTGGTTCCCATCGGCAAACTCGGATGAGCGGCCGTCATCTCCTTTTGGTTAAAGGCCTCTCCATTCGCGGTTTCCTGGCCTTGAAATCCGGGGCCATACCAAGAAGCCTCACCGACTTCCTTATGAACAGGTTTGGCGGAGGACCTCTTTTCCGCTTGTTCGCTCGAATCTTTGGAAGTACAGGCTGAACAAGCCAAGGCGCCGACCAGGATCATTAGCGATACTCCTGAAAGCCGATTAAGTCGAGATTTACCGTCGCTGGTGGCTATCATCGTGGCTTTCGAAGACAAGCGACCCGCTCCGGAACTCGACCGGGTTTTCTCGTTGTCGTGTTGAATTATCTTATATGACATATTCTCACCTATCGGAAAAGTTCAGGCGGCATGGACTTATGGGACGGAAATTCCGTGTATCACTTGGGACCACCCAGGTATTGATGAGGGAGTACATAGCGAAGCTCACCGTAGGGAAGTCAACGAGCGAACTACTCGAGCACTCGCCCCCTAATCTTGTGCCAAGGATACCGCAGATGCTTTACGCAGTCTGTACGTTAGCGCACGCACACTCGGCTGACCGTGAAAGCCGGACTCGACACTGCGTCGGCGAGCCTAGCCGTGTGCATTCCACATGATTGGCACCCTGAAACGAGAAACTTGTTGTCCATAACCGGGCTCACTCGCCATACCCTTTCTAGAAAGTGGTGAGAGTCGAAGTGTTTGCTTCGCGACATTCATGGCGCTCAAATGCGCGATATCAAATGGCCTCACCGCTAGGCAGGAGGCGATCAAATTCGGTTTTGACCACTTGGTAGCACTCGCAGACCCGGGCTTCCAATCCAGGACGATCCAGCACCGTGATATGGCCGCGGCGGTATTCAATCAATCTTGCTTGCTGCAATTTTCCTGCGGCCTCCGTGACGCCTTCGCGGCGCACGCCCAACATATTGGCGATCAATTCCTGGGTCATCGTCAGCTCGTTAGACGAAAGCCGGTCGAGGCTGAGCAACAGCCAACGGCACAGTTGCTGGTCCACCGAATGATGGCGATTGCAGACCGCAGTCTGCGCCATCTGGGTAATTAGCGCCTGGGTATAGCGCAGCAGCAAATGGTGCAGCGGACCATAAAGATTGAATTCCTGCAATAATAGATGCCCCCGCAGACGATAGGCGTAGCCTTCGCTCTGCACGACGGCCCGGTTCGGCATGGTTCCGCCGCCCATGAAGAGCGCGACGCCGATGATGCCTTCGTTGCCGACCACGGCAATTTCGGCCGATGCGCCATTCTCCATCACATAAAGCAGCGAAACGATGCAATTCGTGGGGAAATAGGCATAACGCAACTCGTCTCCCGATTCGTAAAGCACATCACCGAGCGGCATCGGAACACATTCCAGATGGGGAAAAAGACGCGCTAATACCTTTTTGGGCAAGGCGTTGAGAAGATGGTTTTGTAGCGGATTATGGAGGGTGGTCATCAGCAACATGGAAGTTGTAAGACGGCAAAAATTTTGCCATGGATTGTTCGCTTTTATAGCATAGAGACGCTCCTGATGCGAAGATCATTTGGGGTGGAGCCGCCGAGATTTGTCAAAATCCTGATCGGCGCCCGCAAGAGGTGGCGACAGACCGAAGGTTCGTAAATCCCCAACTGCGGAACTTCAAACCAAGTTTACAAATTCGGAAAGGGGGGGAGTATAATGAATAATCTGTTCGGTTTATTCTATAAAGAAGCCATTCTGAAAGTAAATTACGATCCTCGACAAGTCATTTCTTAACACCGTTTTTCTTTCATGGCCTTTGAAAACACAGCTGTTGCTTTCCCCGTCGTTGGTCTTGGCGCTTCCGCCGGCGGTTTAGAAGCCCTGGAAAACTTCTTCCGCCACGTTCCCACACACTGCGAGATGGCCTTCGTGCTGGTGCAGCATCTCGATCCAAACCACGACAGCCAGCTCACTGAAATCCTGCAGCGCACCACGACCATGCCCGTAGTCGAGGCCACAGACCAGCAGCAGGTTGAACCCAACTGCGTGTATGTGATCCCACCCAACCGTGACATGGTGATTTTCCACGGAAAATTGCATCTGAGCGTGCCGAATGAGCCGCGTGGACAGCGTTTACCCATTGATACATTTCTGCGGTCGCTGGCTGAAGATCAACAAGAAAAAGCCATCGGTATCGTGCTGTCCGGCACGGGAACGGATGGGACGCAAGGGTTGCGCGCCATCCTCGGTGCCGGCGGCGTGACGTTGGTACAGGAGCCGTCCACCGCCAAATATGACGGTATGCCTTCCAGCGCCATTCAGGCGGGTTACGCCTCCCAGGTTCTGCCGGTTGACAAAATGCCGGAAGCGCTGCAATTCGGCACCCGCCAATTGGCCCTTCACGAACAAATACACAATGACCTCATAGGTGCAAGCGGGATCAGCCGCATCTTGCTGCAATTGCGCACCCTGACGGGGCACGATTTCTCGCTCTACAAAAAAAGCACGATCGTTCGCCGTATCGAACGCCGCATGTCGCAGCAGTCTATCGAAGATACCGATGTCTATATTCGTTATCTCAAGGAGAACCCGTCCGAGGTACACGCGCTATTCAAGGAACTGCTGATCAATGTGACCAGCTTTTTTCGGGATCCGGATGCATTTTACGCTTTAAAACACGATATCTTGCCGGAGTTGTGTAAAGATAAATCGGAACACACCCTGTTTCGCGCCTGGGTTGCCGGCTGCGCCACCGGCGAGGAAGCCTACTCCATCGCAATGCTGCTGAAAGAACTGATGGAGCAGAATCACCATCAATTCAAGGTGCAAATCTACAGCACCGACCTGGATGCCGAGGCCATCGCCATCGCCCGCGCCGGTTGTTATCCAGCCAATATCACTCAGGATGTCACCCCGGAACGGCTGCAGCGATTTTTTGCCAAAGAAGATGCCGGCTATCGGATAAAGAAGGAAATCCGTGAAATGGTGGTCTTCGCTATCCAAAATGTGATTAAAGACCCGCCTTTCACCAAACTCGATCTGCTCAGTTGCCGCAACTTGATGATTTATCTGGGGCCGGAATTGCAGAACCGATTGATTCCAGCCTTTCATTACGCACTGAAGCCCGGTGGCGTCTTGTTTCTTTCGCCCTCGGAGAGCATCGGCAACCATACGGATCTTTTCTCTCCGCTCAGCCGCAAGTGGAAATTCTATCGGGCCACCTATTCGGCCACTCCCGCGCGCGCGGTGATGGCGAGCGTTTTGTCCTGGGCGGCGGGAACAGGTGAAAGAGCACCCGAGGAAGCCACGATCAAACCCAAGGAAACCAACTTTTCCGACCTCACCCGTCGGGTGCTGGTGCAATGCTTTGCACCTGCCTCGGTCGTTACCGACCTCAAAGGCGATATGCTTTACGTGCATGGCGACACCGGTAAATATTTGCGCCCGGCGCCTGGACAGGCCAGCCTCAATGTCATTGAAATGGCGCGCGAGGGCCTGGAACTGGAGCTTCGTGCCGCCATTCGCGCGGCAGCCAATGACGGAACGCCGACGCTGAACCGGGAAGTGCTGGTTAAAACCAATGGCGGCTTTACGACAGTCGGTCTTAGCGTGCGCCCGCTTGCCGGCTATGAGAGCGGTCAGAATCTGCTGTTGGTGAGTTTCCAGGAGATTGCCGGCCCCAAAGCCGTAAAGCCGGGCCGAAAACGTGTCGCCAAGCCGGCAGAACTGGGACGTATCGAAGAATTGGAGCGCGATCTTGCCTATTTGAAGGAAAATTATCAAGCCACCCTGGAGGCGCAACAAGCTTCCAATGAGGAACTAAAGTCGACTAACGAAGAAATGCAATCCACCAATGAAGAGCTTCAGTCGACTAACGAAGAACTGGAAACCTCCAAAGAGGAACTGCAATCGGTCAATGAAGAACTGATCACCGTCAATTCGGAACTACAGACCAAAATCGAGCAACTGGCCGGCATGCAGAATGACATGAAGAATCTGCTCGATAATACCCATATCGGCACCGTGTTCCTCGACGAGCAGTTGATCATTCGTCGCTTTACGCGCGAGGCAACGACGCTTTATCGGCTAGTGTCCTCGGACGTAGGCCGACCCTTAAGCGACATCAAGTCCAATTTCGAAGGCGAAGCGCTATTGCGCCAAGCCCAGTCCGTGCTCGAAAGGCTAATCCCGTTTGAGCAGGAGGTGCAAACCCATAGCGGAACCTGGTATCTTGTCCGCATTCAGCCCTACCGCACCCTGGATAACGTGATCGAAGGCGTCGTATTGACTTTCACCGACATCAGCAAGCGTGTCGAGGCAGAAACCGCCGTGCGCTTGGCGCGTGATTTGGCCGAAAGCGTCGTCGATACGATAGATGAACCGCTCTTGGTCATGGATGGAGATTTTAAGGTGATTTCCGCCAATCGTTCCTTTTACCAGTATTTTCAAGTCGCTGCCGCAGATACGGTGGGACGGAAAATTTATGCTCTAGGCAACAGCCAATGGAATATTCCGGCCTTGCGGGAGTTACTGGAAATCATTTTGCCGCGCGACCAAGCCGTTGAGGGGTTTGTGGTGGAACATGACTTTCCTGCTATCGGGCGCCAGAAGATACAAGTGAATGCTCGCCGCATTGTCGGCAAGTCCAGTGAATTGTCGTTGATTCTACTGACGACGAAAGATATCGGCGATCAGCCTACCAAGCCTACTACCAAGGAGAAAACTGCATGAACCAAGAATGGGATGGAATTGAGCGGCGCAAGTCGTTAAGAGCAGCGGCCGAAGCCATGGTGGGTAGTTTATCCCCCAATCATTTGGCAGCCCAGCCTACTGAAATCCTGCTGCATGAACTTCTCGTACATAAAGTCGAGCTGGAAATGCAGAACGAAGAGCTGCGAAGGGCTCATGCCGCAATGGAAGAAGCCCGGGATCACTATGCGGATCTTTATGAATTTGCCCCGGTCGCCTACATCACCATCAACCGTCACGGTATGATCAGCGAAATCAACCTGACCGGTGCCGCATTGCTGGGTGTCGATCGCGCAAAACTGATCCATCAGCGTTTCTCGACGTTTGTCTCTGACCCGGATAAAGATCGTTGGTATCGCCTTTTCTTGAACATGATGGAAAACCCCAAAGGTGGGCAGCAAAAGTTCGGACTGGAGATGAAACGTGCCGATGGAATGCTGTTTTATGGCCATCTCGACTGCCTGCGCAAAGAAACAGCGAATGCACCTCAGGTGTTGCGAGTCGCGCTAACCGATATTACCCAACAAAAGGCGGAGTCCGAGCAGGTTGGTTAACGGGCGTTTGCGTTTGATCTTCCCCCGATTTTACGGACACCCGGCTAAAGTCACACGGTTGGCATTCAATCGAACCTATTCCTCTTTCGACGCCAATTCCTGTTCAGCTTCAAGCCAATCTTCCAGGTCACGACCCGGTTCGAACCCTCTTTTTTCCGCCTTGTAATAAGCAAGTTCGGAAATCCTGGCCGTCTTATCCGACGGATCGAGCACGATGCCGGATTCATCAGAAGTCAGATTTTCAGTGTTTTGATGCACATTGGGGGTGGTAGGTTTCATGATGTTCTCCTGTAAATATTCGTTCGCTAAAATTCAAGACAAGTCCCACACGGCTAATCAATCCATCATTTTTGATGAGTTTCAAATCGGGGAATTAAATTCAAAACGCGCCTCGGGGTTCACTGCGCTTGTCGCCGTTAAGTTCATGGCGAAGACGGGAAATCGTCTCGTAGACGGTCTTACGCACACGGTTGATTCCGCCTAGAGGTTGATGCGCGGGGAGCGCATGCCAGGGCGTGAAAGAAAGGTTTTCGCAAAACGCCGACTGTTCGGGCGAGTCGAATGCCTGAGTTGGGATTGTGATCCGCGCGACAGGAATAAAGGGTGAGTCTTTTTCGCTCCATTCAATCGTGGGATCCTCGATGGGCATTTCCGACGGACGGCTTTGTCGCTGAATCATGAAGTCAAAGCAGGCTTGGCCTTGGGCAAGCTGCTTCTGCATATTTTCGCGCAGGAAATTCGGTGAAGCGTTTTCGACGAACGGCGATGCGGCGCCGCAGGGGCGAGCAGAGAATTTCATCGCGGTATTGCCGAGAAGATAAGGCGTCGTACTCCAATATCGGGAGTTCAGTGGATTGACAGCCTTTGTGCTTCGGATCGCGTTGGCGATGCCAAATTCATGCAAACGAAAATTAAACGGATTTAAGCCAGGGAAAAAAAATTTGACGGAATTGCCTTCCGAAAGCGCCTGCTGAAATTCAACGTAGTCCGCTGCGTTCCGAACCAGGAACACGGGGTGGTTAATCATCAAAAAATCCTGGGTGCCGGACGTGCTGTGCTCGACTCCGATCAGCTTGATCGCCATCCCGCGGGCGTCGCCGACCGAGTCGTCCTGCACTTTTCCGGAAGCGTTGGAGTAGCGAATCCAAGCCGGATAGGTGCGGGCCTCCGCGAAGATCCCAACCCGAAGATCCTCCGGCACCTGTTTTGGGGTGACGCTAAATTCTGCTCGCACACAACCGTGAGCTTTGGCATGCGCGTCTCTGTGCGCCGACGAACCGTTACCCGCTTCCACCCGCACGCTCTTCTCGATCATCGATACGATCTGTTGGGTCGCCGCCGCCTCTGTCGGAGGGATTTCCTCGTGACCGGCTGCCCAAACCGAAGAGGCTGACAACAGAACCAGGCACAAAGGAAGGTTTTGGTTCCCTATTTTCATGGGTTTCCGACCTCTTCTGGATCAATTTATTTAGCCGGCTCCGCGGGTGGCGCAACGATCACTGTAGTGCCTTCACCGGATTTGCCGGTTTCACCCTGCGCGCCTGTCGTACCTTTGGCGCCCGTGTCACCCTGGTTGCCTACGTCGCCGGTTGCGCCCGCAGGTCCCGCGGGGCCGGGGGCACCCGCAGGCGCGGGAGGAACGTTGACCACGGTTTTGGAGGGTTCTCGATTGTCACAAGCGGTAAGGCTTAGCGCGGCAATCAGTGCAGTTATGATGATTGAATGGTTCATAAGAAATCCTTTGGCAATGAAAAATTGTGGTGCGGATGCTTTCGAGACGCCCGCTGGTAAACCCGGCCAACTTGCAAAGTCACGCTCGGAGCCTGAAGGGTAGGCGTTTTTCAGTCAAAGTTCAGTGCGCTAACGTACACAGGAGACAAATTTCGCTGCGTTGATACGCATTTGTGGTATTCATGTTGTTCCAGTTTGCCATCTTTATCTGCGCCTATCTTCTTCACTTAATGCAGGGCGTCACGCAGAGTAACAAACTCTTCGGCAGCGGTAGGGTGTATGCCGACCGTCGAGTCAAAGACTGCTTTGGTCGCACCGGCTCGAATGGCGACCGCCATGCCCTGGATAATTTCAGGCGCATCGGTCCCTACCATGTGTATACCGACAACCCGACCCGTGCTGCGCACCACGATCATTTTTATCAGGGTTTTTTCATCCATTCCGGAAAGGGTATTTTTCATTGGGGTGAAACGGGTTTTGTAAATGTCGATGTCCGGGAATTTTTCGCGCGCCTGTGTTTCGGTTAGGCCTACCGTACCAATTGCGGGCTGGCTGAAAACCGCAGTGGGAATCGTGTCATAATCCACCGGTTTCGGTTGCTTGACATATAACTTGTTCACCAGCGCCATCCCCTCCGCTATGGCGACCGGCGTCAGGTTGAACCGGTTGGTCACATCACCCAGTGCATAAATGGAGGGTACATTGGTTTGATAGTCACCATTGACCTTAATGGCACCTTCGCTGTCCAGTTCCACGCCCAGCGTCTCTAAGCCAAATCCGGTTGAATTCGGTGTTCTGCCGGTGGCATACATCACTAGATCCGTGCTCGCTTTGCTGCCATCAATAAGCCGGACTGAAAATGAGTCGCCTGAACGTTCTATCGCCTCAATATCGGTATTGAGAAGAATATTGATACCTTTTTTGGTCATTTCATGGACTAGAAAATCACGTATATCCTCATCAAAACCTCTCAGCAGTTTGTGTCCACGATGACAAATGGTAACCTTGACTCCAAGGCCATGAAGAATGCAGGCAAATTCCACCGCGATGTAGCCGCCACCGACGATAATGATACGTTTGGGCAATTGTTCGAGGAAAAACATGTCATTCGATGTGACGATATGTTGTTTACCAGGTATATCAGGAACAAACGGCCAGCCGCCGGTTGCAATCAGAATGCGTTCGGCGCTGTAATTTTTGCCATCCGCAGCGACAGTGTGCGCATCGAACACAGTTGCCCTGCCCTTGATAAGACTGGCACCCGATTTTTGCAGCAAGGCGTGATAGACAGCATGTAGCCGCTCAATCTCCTGATTTTTATTGGCGATCAAACTTGACCAGTTAAATTGTGATTTTCCGACCGTCCAGCCAAAACCCGCTGCCGCATCGAATTGTTCTTGGAATTGTGAGGCATAAACCAACAGTTTTTTGGGCACACAACCCACATTGACACATGTGCCGCCTAAATATCGCTCTTCAGCGATGGCGACTCTGACACCACGATCCGATGCCATGCGTGCCGCCCGCACACCGCCTGATCCGGCGCCAATTACAAACAAATCAAAATCGTAGCGAGCCATTGACGCGTCTCGTAAAAGTAAAAGGAATTCAGGCTATGCTCGATTTCGTTTTAAATAATCGAGTAGAGTATCCGCATCGCTAACCGTAAAGGGGTCATCCGGGCAATTGTCAACCTGGCCGGGTTCGCTGAATAATTTGAGAATTTTTTTATCCTCGACAACCATTGAATAGCGCCATGAACGATTGCCGAATCCAACGTTCTCTTTTTTTACCAGCATGCCCATGGCCCGGGTAAAATCGCCATTGCCATCGGGCAACATTTTTACGTGCTTGATGTCCAGATGCTTGCCCCATTGATACATCACAAAGGCATCATTAACACTCACGCAATACACTTCATCAATACCCTGATCAATAAGTTCCCGATATTTGGCGTCAAATCCAGGTAAATGTTTGCTTGAGCAAGTCGGCGTATAGGCACCCGGGAGTGCCAATATCACAATTTTTTTTCCTTTAAAAACGTCATTGGTGCTGACATCCTGCCAGCGAAACGGGTTTTCGCCGCCGACACTTTCGTCGCGGACGCGTGTTTTAAAAATGACATCAGGTACCGTTGAAGGCATGTTAAAACTCCTTGGTTTATTAGTAACGATTTTTTTTTGGGGGATTTAATAAAGCCGGCGCGAACCTCTATCCGGTCCATGCCGACATCACTTTAAAACTTCAGACTTAGGGTTGGGTTTGAAGGCCTAAGCTGTGTCTGCTTCCAACAGCCGATCCAACGTGCGAATATGGGCTTGTTGGGCAGGCAGCAGTTTCGTTTCGATCAAGGAACGAATGTCCGAAGTCAGTTCAGCATCCCGCAGCGCTTCCTCATAGGCTTCCGCGCCGCTTTTTTCGCCTCCCTGCAACGCCATTAATGCCGCTTTTTTACCCAGCAAATTGGCGCCTCCCTGAACGAATTTCGCCCACGTACCCCAGCTTCCCGAGTCTTCAGAAGGCGTTCCTCCTAGTCGGTTGATCAGCGACTGTAAACTGGAAACCGCATCTTTATGCGCCTCATGAAGTTGAGTGATAGACTTCGATCCGCCCAGTTCGGCATCGTCCCGAAGTTTATCCAACGCCTGTTGATAGGTTTCGGTGGCGGATAATTCATCTTTCAGCAATTTGTTCAATGTATCTATGTTATGCATAATAAAATTCCTCTGTGATAAGTGATTGAATACGTGGCATTGATTACCAATGCTTACGTCGCTATGGACGATTCCTCAGTCGAGGAAATATCCTCCGCATGAGCCCGCTCGAAGATTTCTTTCGCTTTATCGATCGCTTCGCTGCTTGCCGTATGGACAGAAATCAATGCGCTTCCTCCCTTGATTTTTCCTTCATAGCGTTTGGCTTCATACTCCGGAATACCCAGCCCTATTAACGCACCCGTCAAACCGCCTGTGGCGGCGCCGACTGCCGCACCGCTCAAGGCGCCCATAATGGGTCCGGCGGCGATGAACGCGCCGACTCCGGGAATAGCCAGACTGCCGATCCCGGCCAGCAATCCGAGCACGGCGCCGGTGCCTAAACCAACTGCCCCGCCAATCGCAGCCCCTTCCGGCGCTTTGGTGTGCTTTTCATAAGCAAAATCCTTGGTAGAGGATTTGTCGGGAAGGAGCACGGATATATCATTGTTGGAAAAACCAGCCGTTTTAAGGTTAGTCACAATTTCCTCTGTCTGATCGATGCTTTGGGCGATACAAAAAACTGCTTTACTCATGACATTCTCCCAGGCCGTTATGGCGCTATATTTTCAAGTTGATTATCTACCTGCACGACACCGGGGGTTTCCTTGGCGATTTGTTGCAGTTTTGTGCTTTCGGCTTCAGTCGCAACAGGTCCGCGCAAAGTCACCTTCCCGTTACGGGTAATGATTTTTACATTCTGCGCATTAACTGATAGAGACTTATCTCTAACCACGGCTTGACGTATTTCAGCCGTGATTTTGATGTCACTTGCGGATTCCTTTTGATCTTCCGGGGTTAATGTCGCATCGTTCTGGTCGCGAACATTGCTCTTGGTATTTTCCAATGACGAGTCGGCCGCCAAATAGAGGGGTGCACCCTGTTCGGCTCTAACAGGGCCGGTCATCATGAGTAAACCGCCTGTTAAAGTGAACATAACTAACATTAGTCTGTTAGGCATAGTAATCTCCTTCATATTGAATGTTTCTTTTCCAAAATAATTAGAGCCTGCTCAGTAAATACAACCCATTGATTATGAATATTTCTTTGGCGATATTTGCTATAATTAATGCACAAATAATAGGTCTTTATCCTCAAAAACCGTGCAGCGATGATTCGA
>NZ_JAXUHN010000023.1:0-11941 GCF_035916875.1 Methylomicrobium sp. Wu6 | reverse complement strand
CTTCGGAAGAAGGCTGGGATGAGGGGATCAAAATAAAGTATTTTTCCTTATTTTTGATCCTCCTCACCCCAACCCTCTCCAGCAGGAGAGGGAGCTTTCTTCTTAACTTAACGGCATTGGCCTATACGATGGGAGTAAGGTCTAGCCGATGGTCGCCAATTAGCGCCTGTCGCCCCTTGCTACCCAACGCAAGGTCACCAATCTTTAGGAAACCCGAATTACCGTCGTTAAGGCGTCTACACAGCGATTAGCGCTAAACATAGAGTGATTCCACACCTCCTCATCCGGCGTCAGCCCGGCAAACCAGCGTTACAACAGGTTAAAATCGATCTGCTCTACCAGCTGCCGTTCGGAGCGTATTGAAAACAAAACTTGCAGCAGGCTGGCGCGTAACAAGCGCTCCGGCGGATCGACTCCCGGCCGGTGCGGGCGTATAGCGCGTCGAATTCAGCGTCCAGCGTGATCAACAGCATGTCGACCACCTCCCTGAGTTTCCGCAGGGGATGCCTCTTGGGTATCCGTGCTTCTAAAGTTCGGTAGCTAAACAGTTCTTCTTGGGTAATGTCGGTGCCGCGCATGGTCTGAAACAATCAGTCACAGTATGATGCGAAAAAACGATCTTAAGATATATAACAATACCTTAAGTTGTTTTTGCGTATTCAGACTAACGAACTCATGCGGCTTTCAAGGGAAAAAAAAATCAACAGCCTGTTAACCAAGGAATAGCATGATATTTTAAATTTAATCCTATTAAAATTTCTTTTGACTTAAGCATTTTATTGTTTGAAAAATAAAAATTCAGAACAATCGATAAAATGTTTTTCATGTTTCAGCAAAAACTACTTGTGTGGTTTATATACACCAAGAGAATAGGTTTATTTTCACATTTCAACCATCAATTATCCTGCCAAGTTACTTAGCCATATGCTATAAAAAACAAAGAATTTCAAATAAATAGCCCATAAAAAACCGTGTGGCATGAATAATGCTTTTTCCTTGTGGTCGGAAAATTATTTTCGACAGCGGCCACAAAATCGGTAACCGATCTTGCGGTCGATAACCTTTATCTTGCAATATTTAGGAGCCATCTATGTTCAAGAGCATAGGAACATTATTCATAGCATCCATGATGTCTTTTTCTTCATTTGCGGCTACGGAACAAGCTGCTGCAAAACACGAAGAGGCCGCTAAAGCCCATGCGGAAGTTGTAAAGCATCATAAGGCGGCCGCCAAACATCACAAGGCAGGCAAACATGTAGAAGCGAAGACGCATGCCGAGAATGCCAGCAAAGCTTCGGAAGCCGCGCACATGAAAACCCAAGAAGCCGCCGAGCATTCCGCCAAATAAATCATCCCCCCGGCTTCGTCATCGTCGCTGGGGGCATTTTTTTAAAAATACCGGCACGCTGATTTAACCTTGGCTGTTTTAGCCTCCTTAGGGAAAACGAACATTTCTCGATAAATCGTGGTGATCGCGCCGGATAGCCGAATTTGCATACCGTAACCATCGATGTCACTCGAATCGCCTTTCATTCCAAACCGTTTCACCCGCTTACAGTTCAGCGCATTTAATCCAAGCTACATACAATTAATCAACCATATATCGAGATACTGTCACCCCGACCATACGTACAAAAGGCTGAAGATGTTTTGCCGCAGCCTGCTTTGGTCGAAGCTTTCGGGCCGCTGGTTTCAACAAGTCGCTTGCTCGCCCGTTTTATCCGAATTAGTGCGACAAGAAAAAAGCTTACCGGATAAACTCTATCGCCATTTGTTGCGATTGGATCATTCAATCGATCAGCGCGCGAAAATATTGGGAGACCACTATACTGTCATTGAAAACATCTTAGAGTCCAGACTAATGCAACAAATTTTAGTGAATGGGGGATTGACGATCACTCGGCTCGATATCACGGCCGAGCACAGTTTCGAATTGGTTTTACGGTATGGCGGCTACCCTGGAAAAGAAGGCGAACTGGCGTTTTTTTGGCAGCAAACAGGAGATTTTCCGTTTCTTGCGCGAGTCAGCTTTACCCTGATCCCGCAAGACGGGCATTTATCGATCTATATTGGCGGCATACAAGGGCCGGCTGTAGAAAACGCGCGCAAAATGGTAGCGGAAGCAAGCAAACTCTGCAGCGGGCTCAGTCCTAAACGCATCGCATTGGAAGGTGTTTTTGCTTTTGCCAAACATATTGGTGCCGACACGATTTTGGGCGTCTCGGACGCTCATCATATTTCGCGCAAGAAAAACTCCAAATATTTCAGCTATGATGCGTATTGGCTTGAGTTGGGCGGACAGCGAAACAAGCAAGACGATTATGAACTGCCGCCTCAACCCCTTCATAAACCGTTTCATGAAACACCTACGAAAAGACGGGCTAAATACCGTCGGCAACACAGCTATTTAGAATTTATCCATAACGATGCGCTCAAGGCGCTAAACTCGGCAACTGATCGTATAGAAATACCACAAAATTGTGGCGCAGCGAGTTAAAAAAGCTCAAATGCCATGATCCAGGTCTGAACTGACTCGAGAATCATGGACATGAAAACGCATAAACATTGCGTCTCACTATGACGATCAAGCCAATTCGGGGCCTTTCTCGCCAGTGCTTATACGCCCCCCTTGAATGGCGTCGACGATATAAGCCTTACCATCTCCGTGGTGTCCCGTGTGCGCAATGCGCATGATCGTGTCGAAAATAATACCCGCCATATCATCCGCAGCGAATATTTCGATTCGCTTCTTGCCATAAAAGGGTTGGTATTCGTTGCCGGTTTCGGCGCGTTCGCGACCGAATCCTTCGCAATTAGATACGCTCATGCCGGGAAAATCGGGAATTTCCATAAGCGCATGGGTTACGTGGTTGAGCATGTAAGGTTGAATATAAGCGCGGATTTCTTTCATAACACGTGTCTCCTCAAGATTCCCCTTCTTCGGCAAAGTAGCGATACAGCGCCGGCAACAACGTCAATGTCAATAAGGTTGCGGTCATTAGCCCACCGATGATCACGACGGCAAAGGGTTTTGCGGTTTCCGAACCCACACTGGTGGACAGTGCCGCAGGAAACAACCCCAACATTGCCATCAAAGCGGTCATTACGACGGGCCTGAGGCGGCTGGTCGAACCGTCGACGATAGCGTCGTGCAACGATTGCCCTTCCCTACGTAATTTATTCAAATTCGAAACAAGAATAACACCATTTTGCACCGCAATACCAAAAAGCGCGATAAAACCCACTGCTGCCGATACGCTGAGATTGATACCGGTTGCCAATAGAATCAACAAACCGCCGATCATTGCAAAAGGGACGTTCATCACGATCAGCAAGGCATTTTTTACCGAATGGAAAGCCCAAAAAAGCAAGACGAAAATGAGCGCCAAACTGATCGGTACAATGATCGCCAAACGTTTCATCGCGCGCTGCTGATTTTCGAACTGGCCGCTCCAGACGATGCGATACCCTGGCGGCAAGGCAATCTGCTCGGCAACTTTTTGCTGAGCTTCCGCGACGAAGCTGCCTTGGTCGCGACCGATCAGGTTACATTTGATCGAAATCCGGCGCATATTTTCTTCCCGGCTGATGCGTGATGCCCCCTGATTGATCTTGATCGTCGCCAACTCGGCGAGCGGAATACGGCTGCCGTCCGGAGATTGGACGGTTAGGGACTGAAGACCCGATATGGAATTTCGCGCATCTTCTTCATAGCGCACGGTAATGTCGAAACGGCGTTCTCCTTCGAGAAATTTGGATGCCGCCTTGCCGCCCATGCCGATTTCGATGGTGCGTTCGACGTCGTCTACGTCGATGCCATACCGTGAAATTTTCGACCGGTCGATTTCAACGCTGGCTTGCGCAAGACCGGCCTGCTGTTCCGCGGCGACATCGGTCGAACCGCGGATGGAAGCCAGAATACGGGTAATCTGATCCGCTTTGCTCTGGAGCATTTTGAGATCGCCGCCGAAAATTTTGATGGCGATTTCGCCTTTCACGCCGGAAATCGCTTCTTCGACATTGTCCTGGATGACTTGCGAGAAGTTGGTTTGAATGCCGGGAAAAATACTCAGGCTTTTATCCATGGCCTGGACCAGTTGTTCTTTTTTTCCATAATGCCATTGTTCCTTCGGTTTCAGATCGATCAATACTTCCAGATTGTTAAAGCCTTTGGGATCGGTGCCGTCTTCCGGACGACCCAGTTGCGTCAATACCATTTTTGCTTCGGGAAAGGTTTCCAGTCTTTCACGCACGCCACGCTCAATTTCCTTGGCTTTGGTCAAAGAAACCGGCGTCGGGAGGGTAATCGTCAACCAGATATTGCCCTCGTCAAGTTTCGGCATGAATTCGGTGCCGATGAATCGAATCGAAGCCAAGCTGAGGACAAGCGCCGCGATGGCGGCAATAAAAACTAACCTGGAATTTCTCAGAACCCATTCGAGAAAACGGCGATAATGCCGCTCCATCGCGTGCACCAGCGGATTATGCTGTTCCGCGAGCCGTGGCCCGAGCATATAGTTCAATACCGCGGGAACGAATGTCAGACTAAACAGCATCGAAGCCAACAACGCGAAACTCAGCGTATAGGCCATCGGAGAGAAAATCTTGGCTTCGACGCGTTGAAAGGTAAATATCGGCAAAAACGCAATGATGATGATCGCTTTGGAAAACAAGATCGGTCTGCCCATCTCCGAGGCGGTGACCAGTAGAGATTGGCGCAAATGATGAATATCCGCATTGCGCTGCAGATCCAGAGTAATCTTTACCATCACCGCTTCGACAAGCACGACGGCGCTGTCGACAATGATACCGAAATCGATCGCGCCCAAGGATATCAAATTCGCGGAGATTTTATTGAGATCGACCAATATGAATGCAAAGAGCAGCGACAGGGGGATGATCAAGGTCACTATCACCGCGGCGGCAATACGGCGCAAGAAAATCAGCAAAATTGCCAGAATCAGCACAGCACCTTCGAGCATATTGTGCTCGACGGTATGAACAGTGTGTCCGACCAGTTCGGTGCGATCGTAGATCGGAGTGATCTTTACCCCCGGCGGCAGTCCGAAGCTGTTAAGGTCGGCGATTTTTTCCTTGACGCCTCTTAATACGTTGATCGCATCGCGGCCTTTGATCAACAAGACGATGCCCTCGACAACATCGTCTCTCTGATTTAATCCCACGATACCTTGACGGGGCTGCGGACCGACGGCAATGTCGGCGACGTCCTTAACTCGAACCGGCACTCCGGCGACACTGGTCACTACGATATCGCCGATTTCATCGACCGATTTTAACAACCCTACGCCGCGCACGACCAAAGCCTCGTCGCCGTGTTCAATGTATCCGCCACCCGTATTGGCGTTATTGGAAGCGATTGCCTCAAATACTTGATTCAGCGTCACGCGATAATTTTTTAGGCGGTCCGGTTTGGCGGATACGTGGTACTCTTTTATCCCGCCGCCGTAGGAAACCACATCCGCCACGCCTTGTACGGTGCGCAAGCGCGGTTCGATTACCCAGTCCTGAAGCGCGCGCTGTTCGACCAAAGGTAGATGTTTGGCATCGATCACGTAACGGTAAATTTCGCCGACACCGGTCGATAACGGCCCCAATTGCGGTTCCGTATCATTCGGAATATCGGCGTTTTGCAGGCGCTCCAGCACCTGTTGCCGCGAAAAATAATCTTCGGCATCGTCATCGAAGGTTAACGTGACAACCGATAATCCGAATATAGACACTGATCGCATATTCATCAGGTGAGGCAAGCCGTTCATCACCCGTTCAATCGGCAGGCTGACCAGTTTTTCAACTTCTTCCGGGGCCTGACCGGGAAATTGTGTGACGACTTGCACAAAAACGTTCTGCACATCCGGAAACGCCTGCACCGGCAGTTCTTCGAAAGCAACAATGCCGGATATGGCGACAGCCAACGTCGCGCCAAGAACCAGTAGCCGTTGCTGAAGACAAAAGGTTATGATGCGTTCAATCATGAACCACCTCCCTGTGCGGAGGACGATTGATCGCTGCTTTCTTCGACCGCTTCTTCGGTACGGAGCATCAGCGCGCCTTCGACAACCAGATTTTCACCCGGCTTTAAGCCTTCTTCGACGACGGCTTTATCCTTGAGCCGCAAGCCGATTTTAACGGCGCGTTTGTGATACCGATTGCCGCCGATCGAAACAAAAACATAATCGGATTCGTCCTCGGTAAAAACCGCGGTGAGCGGGACCACGATCGCTTTGTCTTCGGGGTCGCTCAATATATTAACGGTGGCATACATGCCGGGAAGGAGTTTTTTATCCGGGTTCGGCAATTCGCAGCGCACCATGACCGTCCGGGTATTTTCATCGAGAATTTGACCTATGTATTTGACGGTGGCCGGAAATTGTTCGTCAGGATAGGCGGGGACGGAAATCAAGACGCGTTGTTCCGGTTTGATCTTGGAAAAATTCACTTCGAAAATTTCTATCTGCACCAATAACTTGGACAGATCTGAAACAACAAAAAGCGGGTCCGGCAAATCGGGCCGCACTTCCATGCCCGGTGTAATATGGCGCTCAACAACAATACCGGAAATCGGCGAACGGAGCGCAAATTTCCCATCCGCCTGCCGTCTGTTTAAACGAAGGTTTTTCAAACGGTCGCGTGTCCGAGCGGCTTCGCTCTGTGAACGAGCCAACTCATCAAACGCCTGCTCCATCTCTTTTCGCGCTGCCGCATTGCCTTCATAAAGCGCTTTCTGACGGCTATATGCCCGATCGGCCAGTTTCACATCGGCTTCAGCCTTCACAAACTCAGCGATGGCCGCCGCCACATCGGGGCTATTCAGTTCTACCAAAGGACTGCCTTCCGTGACGTGCTTGCCTAACGGCGCCGGTTCGGATAGGACGCGCCCGGAAACGGGGGAACTGATCCTTGCGGTCGCGCGTTCATCGTAAATCACTTTGCCTGCCAAGGGTTCCAACAGCGGACGCTGGACTGATTCCAATGAAGCCACTTTGATGTAAGCATTTTTTGGGGAATCGGGTGCCAAATAAACCACACCAGGCTCTTGGAGCGGCTTCGGTTGCCGCTTTTCATCGTTGGGATTGGAACAACCCCCTGCGAAAAACATCCAAATAAACAAAATTAAAATGTGAGTTTTATGTTTGTTGGCGATATGAAAATCCAGCCAAAGTCCTCTCATGATGGTTCCCTAATAATTTCGCAAGGCGTTCCTACAGGATAAGTTCTGTATCTCGCGGGGCGCGTGATCAAAATGGCAATCATTTTACTTCCAGGCCCATTGAGGAGTCAGCATCGCTCGTTTTTTCGCCCACTGCGGCAAGCAAGTCTGCAAAGGAACTGGATTGATTGTTCAGCGCCGTATAGTAATCCATCATGGTATTTTTATAATTCCTCTCGGCCTCTATGAGATCAATGATGCTAGTGGCGCCTTTCGCATATGAAAGCTCTGCTGCTTCGCGCACACTGCGGACATCGTCGAGAATTTCGCTCTCAAAGCGTTTTGCGACCAAGGATGAGCTTTTCCAGGCCGCATAGGCGCTGACGACATCCGCACGAATACTCTGTTCCGCCTGATCCAACTGCAACATTGCATTACTTAGCTTAACCGCGGCTTGATCGATTTCACCCTTGTTCCGGTAAAACACAGGCAGCGGGACCTGGACGCCTACTCCAAAGGTGTTGAGATCGATATTCCCCGGATCGTGCTGGTAATAGCCGCCAACGGTGACATCGGGTATGACCTGTTTACGCGACAGACTCAAATCACGTTGCGCCTGTTCGATGCGAAGTTTCGCCGCTTTCAGATCGGGCCGCTGTTCCAGCGCTTTATTGAAAAGCGCATCCCGCCCTTGGCTTTGCCCTATTTCCGTTGGAGTAGGCCATTGATCCTCTGCTTTGAACTGCATCGCCTCATCGGGCCATGCCAGAAACACAGCCAGGTCGGAACGGGCTTGATCGAGCAGCGCCAAGGATTTATCAAGATCGGATTGGGCCTTGCCGGTTTCTACTTTGATCCGCAAAAAATCAGAGACGGAAATATCGCCCAGATCTAACCGCAATCGATTCGCACTCAAAATCGCCTGATAGTGACTGACGTTATCTAAGGCAAAATCATAAGTTTTCTGGGCCAGCAGCAGACTGTAAAAAGACTTGCGCACCGCATTACTGAAGGTACGCACCGCATCATACAAATCCTCTTCGAATGCCTTGGTAGCCAATTGGCTGCTTTCGATTTTTATCTGCCGCTTGCCGGCGGTTTGGATCAATTGGTCGATACGTACGCCTGTGGCAGGACCCACCCCATTATTATTGGTTTTACCGCCAAGCTCGTAAACGTCCAGACTCATCACAGGATTCGGTATTGCAGCGGAAATTATTTCGCTCGCTTTTGCAGTTGCAATATTATATCGGGCTGCAATCAAATCGAGATTCCGTTGATAAAACAAGGCCAGCGCTTGTTCTTCGGATAAAGGCACTTCTTTTATTTTGCTTTCCGAGCGATTGTTTACTGTAGCGGATGTAGCCGGAGCCTTGGGGATATCATTTTTCGCGTAAGCAGGAACGCAAAATTGGGAAAGAAGAATGAACAACACGCCTTTTTTACAAACAAAAAAGAAGGTTTGTTTCCGTGTCATAGACCAAATCACTGTTAGGGACAAGCAAAGCACCCCTGCTTTGTATTATGATTGACAAGCACAATAAAATTGTGCGCACTGAGTTCGTACTTTGGAAGGGCTTGGTTGCACAAACAGATAAATAAATTATTTATTTACATTACATATTTTATAAAAAATAGTCTAGCTCGGATTTATGCAAAAAAGCCCTTTGGAGGCGGTTTAAATTATGATTTTACTGCGGCATAATTGTCAATACACTTTATACAAGCCACTTCAGGCTGCTTAAAAACACAGATTGAAAGTTAGCCATGCACTGCATATTGCGACAAAAAAACACAAAATACTACTCTATGCTAATAGAGTATTTTAAAATTCGGCCTTTTTCAACAGCCTGTTAAAGCTTGATATGACTGAAAAAAAAGTTAAGTATCTTCAGGCCTAAAATAGATAAAGGAAACGATGAAACCACTAACAGCGTGGTGAATCCCAATGCTTTGTAAATATCTTTTTTAGAGGTCATTTTTCTATTCATAGTTATTTCCCGGTTTGTTTAGTTGAATTACTTCGCAATATAAACGTTTCATATCAGTCTTATTACAACAGTGAAATTATCAGATGAAAAAAATCTTGGCTGCTTTTACCCGGCCTCAAATTAGGTAACAATGATTGTGTTCCGAGCAATCTTAACTGGGATATAAATCGCTATTGACAAGCGATTCTTTCATACGAAAATAAATTGAACATTAAAAATGTGCGATTGTTTTGAATGGGCTTCTCCATTCCAACCAATCTTCGCAACTGACGCAAAATAACACCTCAAGTTCGTGAAATTCCACTTTAATTAACAAACGCTCTTCAAAGCCCGTAAACGGTTTCGCCTCTGGCGCTTACCGGACTCTCCCCGAACCTGCCGACACTGATCTCGCACGAAGCGACGGCACCACGCTGGTACGTTGCGCATCAGCGTAGCCGATGTTTCCACGCGCGGCTTTCTCCTAAAGAGATGTCAGCTTTCACCGTGTATTCGGCTCGGCTTGGAAATGAGGATTTCGGCTGCACTGATAGATGCATCGATCTTATGGTTTAAAAATGCCATGATAAAATCATAAAAAATGAGCAGCAATGTTTATGCCATCATTAAGTTTATTTTTAATGACACCACTGAACACCCTTTATCCAACGAAAGTCATTGTTGTTTTCATAGGCGCCCCTCTGCTTAAATAAGGTAATTGACGTGAAACATTTGGGGGATTACAGCAGCTTGAGGTTGGAAAGCACCACCTCGCATCCAATTATCCGCATGTAACGCAGCCATGGTTAACCCATGTAAATCGATTTAGCGATCGAGCCTGGCATACCGAAGAGAAGCACCGATTTCTGTATAAGCGCCTAACAAAAATTTTACATGAATTCTTTTTTGACGGATCCGTCGAATAAAGGGGCACTGAACCACGGCGCCTTTCAATTTGCTGCCAGGCGTTTAAGAAAGGCCGTATATGCATTGCTGGTGCCTCGCACAGGGATTTTCTTACCCAGTTTACGCGACGGCGGGGCATTGAAAATCAACTGCACTAGGTTTTGGACATGTCATTCGGCAAGGACCAAAGCCGTATACGTAACGGCAATGCACTCAACAATATCGCCATTATCCGACTTGCGGCATTAAACATGGTGAGACGCGCCAAAACAAAACGCATATCCATAAAACGCATGCGTACAACGGCTGGCTGGGACGATGCGCTTTTAACTGCCATATCGATTCAAGTATTTTAATAAGGTGATCCTGGACATGGCATGGAGTATTGTTGACTTTTATCTATAAGCTAAGCAGCCAGTCCGGCAGCGGACTTCACTCGATGAAGACCGTTACCAATCAAAACTTTCTAAGCTGCCTGCGCGGCAGCGAACGAACTGGACTGCCTGGCGGGCTAAACCTTAACTTTCTAAGCTGCCTGCGCGGCAGCGAACCCAAACCGGGCGACTCTGCGCGCCTTCCTGCCTTTCTAAGCTGCCTGCGCGGCAGCGAACTCGGAAACTTCGCGAATCGGGTCTTTGATTTTTTTCTAAGCTGCCTGCGCGGCAGCGAACCCTCGGGAGTCTATTATCAGCGTGTTTATTTTTTTCTAAGCTGCCTGAGCGGCAGCGAACCGATAAAATATTCCGCTCGGCCAGAGACAACTTTTCTAAGCTGCCTGCGCGGCAGCGAACAGATACACGGACGCCATGTTCCGGCATCTTCTTTTCTAAGCTGCCTGCGCGGCAGCGAACGGTCATGGCATTAACCCTGGCAGCGGCAGCATTTTCTAAGCTGCCTGCGCGGCAGCGAACCTTGCGCGACGGTTTCGGCCAGGCGGATAGACTTTCTAAGCTGCCTGCGCGGCAGCGAACACCCACTTGCGTTCGAGACTCGGCCTCGATGATTTCTAAGCTGCCTGCGCGGCAGCGAACATAAGCCGCGATGGATGGCTTCGTATTGGCTATTTCTAAGCTGCCTGCGCGGCAGCGAACTTGCCAGTGCTGCCGCCGTTGCCATCGATAAATTTCTAAGCTGCCTGCGCGGCAGCGAACACGATTGGGATAAATTTTCCGGACCACTCAACTTTCTAAGCTGCCTGCGCGGCAGCGAACCCAGCAAATCGCCCAGTACGCCCGCCGCTTGCTTTCTAAGCTGCCTGCGCGGCAGCGAACAACGTAGTCAAGCGGCTTTGGCATTTTCCCGTTTTCTAAGCTGCCTGCGCGGCAGCGAACAACGCCTAATATTTCAGATGATGAAATCTGGCTTTCTAAGCTGCCTGCGCGGCAGCGAACTCAAGCGTCCTGTGTTGCTTCTTCTGGTCAGTTTTCTAAGCTGCCTGCGCGGCAGCGAACATACCGCTAAGTCTTCCGCTCCTTCTTACTTCTTTCTAAGCTGCCTGCGCGGCAGCGAACAGGCTTTATCGGCTGAGTTGTATTCGATTTTTTTTCTAAGCTGCCTGCGCGGCAGCGAACAGGCTTTATCGGCTGAGTTGTATTCGATTTTTTTTCTAAGCTGCCTGCGCGGCAGCGAACCTTTGCTTTCGTTGACTGGGTCAATTTTACATTTTCTAAGCTGCCTGCGCGGCAGCGAACAATAAATATTTATTTATGGATTCTCTATCTATTTTCTAAGCTGCCTGCGCGGCAGCGAACTGGCATCCGCGCATGATTCCGCATCATTTGTCTTTCTAAGCTGCCTGCGCGGCAGCGAACCCTCTCCAGCCATCCCTGCTGGATCATATCGATTTCTAAGCTGCCTGCGCGGCAGCGAACAGTTGGATGAGTTGAAAGGCGGAAGT
>NZ_JAXUHN010000022.1:0-10768 GCF_035916875.1 Methylomicrobium sp. Wu6 | reverse complement strand
GAAATACGAGTGGCTGCCATTCCAATCGTTTACACCTACCGAACTTGAGGAGGCTATCGATGAAATCGGCGCTGGTTTTGGCTCTCAATACCAATTTACTTTCTGCTAAGCACTTATCGGCAGAAATTGGCGGGAAGGGTACAATTCAAAAGAGGATGGAATCCTTCTTCGGCGAGACCTACACGCCCTATATGACAATGGACTTCTTACTGTATCAAGCGATGGTATAGTCGAATTAGATACGTCGGTAAGAAACTATTATCAACAGTATCATAACATTCGCATCACTGTGATACCGAACGCACTAAAGAAACTCTAACTCAGCGGTCAAGACCGGAAAATCAGAGAAAGCAGGGGTGAGGTCTCGCAACAAAGCATCCATAGCTAAACTCACAGGCAGGTACACATTCAACTGCTATCACTGAGGGTTGAAACGCAGTCGTCAGAAATTGGCCAAATTTCCGATCGCTGCTGACCAAGATGCTGGAAACGGCGCTCGACCTGCCAACACGCACCACCGACAAAACCGACATCCAGACTTACCGCCACTCCTTGCTGGAATGGGTGATGAAAGAGTTTGTGCTGGCGCTGGATCACTTGCTGAAACGCGGTCTGCGCTTCGATTATCGCCGTGTCGAGGAAGAACAGCGCTACCTGCGCGGCCGCCTGGACATGAACAAACAGTTGCGCCAGCCGCCGGGGCGCGCGCATATTTTCAATATCCGCCATGACCTGTTTCTGGCGGACCGCCCCGAGAACCGCCTGCTCAAGTCGGCCCTGATGCGTATCTGCGGCTTGACCCAGGAGGCCGATACCTGGCGGCTCTCCCACGAACTGGCCGGATTAGTGGCCGAAATCCCCGATAGTCAGAACATCGCCGCCGATTTTCGCCAGTGGCGAAGCGACCGTCTGATGGCGCATTACCAGCCGGTGCGCCCGTGGTGCGAACTGGTGCTGGACCAGCACATGCCGTTGGCGATGCGCGGCAAAACGCACGGCATCAGCTTGCTGTTCCCAATGGAAAAACTGTTCGAGCGCTATGTGGAAGTCAAATTGCGCCAGCGGCTTCCCGCTCAATATACTCTGAAAGCACAGGCAGCTAGCCGATCGCTCTGTACGCATCAAGGCAAAAACCTATTCCAGTTGCGGCCCGATTTGCTGATTCAACATCATAAGGAAACCGTGCTGGTGCTGGACACCAAATGGAAACTTCTCTCGGCCGCCGATAGCGAGAACAAATACGGCCTGAGCCAGGGCGATTTCTACCAGATGTTTGCCTATGGGCATAACTATCTGCCGGGCGAGGGCGACATGATCCTGACTTATCCGAAAACCGGGAATTTTTCGGAGACAATGCAGCCGTTCGAGTTTTCGGAAAAATTGCGCTTATGGGTAACACCGTTCGATCTCGAAAAGGACGAAATGCATTGGCCGAATGACATAAAAGCAAGCGTTTTCGCTCCATTACGGCTTGCGGGATAACGAGGTTTCCTGGCCGCTATCAGTCGTTTTACGGCATAGCGATTGCCACGGATGGCGATATGCCCCGAACGGACTGATTACCGGATCGCTCTGATTGATGGCAAGTTTCGGCGCTCTTTACTGGCAAATATTGAACTCCGTTTGACAATCTGAGAGGCTATTTCCTCTTCAAACAGGCACGGCCAGGCCGATTTATGCAACAAAGCCAAGCCCATGTAACTGCATAATAAGGCCGCCGCCTGGCATTCGCTTAGCAATGAAGTACCGGCCTATTTTATCAATGGTTTCCGATGCCCACACGGGCGCCATTGAGGTGAGTTAATCCTTGTGGTGATTCGAAGGTTGAAGAAACGCGGTGGGAAGGTTACTGTTCGCCTTGTCGTGATACATGGCCATATCGGCTTGTTTGATCAAATCATTACAATTTTGAGGAACTTGCAAAACTCGATAAACCGAGCGGAATTAGTGACAGGAATGGCCAAAAAAAGAAAAATGAGCCTGTTCAAAAGTGATAAAGTTGGGTCGTCAAAAACTCGAAAATCATCAATAAATGAACAGGTTACATGAGACTTTATCACAAGTGTGGTTGAACATTCAAAGTTCATTATTTCCCTGGCTGGCGGAGGAGTTAGGCCCTCTGACGGCGAAGCAACAGGAATTAGTCACGACACTGGAACTGGTGCGCATTGAAGAGTTCATTTATTCCGCGCACGGTTTTCCAGGGCGTCCGGCACAAGATCGTACCGCTATCGCGAGGGCGTTTGTCGCGAAGATAGTGTACAGCCAAGTCACGACCCGCGCGTTGTTGGATAGACTGGACACGGATAGTGCCTTGCGTCGGATTTGTACCCAATAGGGCATAAATGGCTGGGAACGCAAAAGTGATGTGCCGGATGAATGGACCTTTTCACGCGCCTTTGCCGAGTTTTCAACATCCCGCTTGCCAGAGCGCGTGCATGAAGCCCTGATTCAAAAAAGCTATGCGCCTGAACTAGTGGGCCATATTTCCCGGGATTCCACAGCGATAGAGGCTAGAGAAAAACCCGTAAAAAAGGCGGCCCTCGATAAAGTGAAGGCTAAACGAGGTCGTCCCAAAGTGATGTGTCATTTAATGTTCGGTATTCTGGCGCTCACGGCCAATCAGTTGGTCACTTTTGTCACCTGAAAAAACCATTGATTGGCTTTTTGGGTGGATTTATACGATAGCAAGGATAGCTATTACCCTAAATTTTGAGAAAACCATGCCGTAGTGAGATAAACGTTTAAAACGAACACCAGTTGCCCAAAAAATCGGCAAATCAAGTCGTTGATAACAATTGTCTTGGTCGTAGCTCGATGATTTTGCAAGAGGCTCAAGATGTTTCTTTAAATTTACCGGTTTCTGCTTCTTAACATGAAAGCCTTTTTATGATTTTGATTTTTTAAAACTTTGGCTGTTTCAAATTGGCCGATAGTATTCGATGAGGGTTGTTCTGGTGCAATCGCACACCCAAAACAGCCTTTCAGGACGCGCTATTCACTGATTTTGAAAATTCAGACACCGCAAATCCTCAAAACAGACATTCTCAGGGACAAAAGCCCAGGCAGCACTCATACCGCCAATGTCGGGTATAACTTTACGGCAATGGCTAGCAGGATGGAGAATACGACGAGCATCACGGCAAAATCGAGACCATAACCAAAAATATTTTCCCCGCCTACAATGACAAGTCCACGTAACGCATCGATCAAATAAGTGAGCGGATTGACTTGCGCGATGAGGCGTAGCCAACTTGGCATCAAATTGAGCGGATAGATCGCATTGCTGGCGAAAAACATAGGCATCGTCAGAAGTTGACCGATTCCCATGAAACGCTCACGCGTCTTTACAATGCAGGCGATGATCAGTGAGAAAGTGGCAAAGATGCCTGAACCCAGCATCACGCTGCTCAACACACCAGCGATTGCCAAAGGATCCAGCCTGATTGAAACATGCATCACCAAAGCAACAAGATAAATGACAACCGCTTGAACGATACCCCGAAACCCAGCCGCGATCGCTTTGCCGAAAAGCAGCGCACTGCGCCGGGCCGGGCTTACCAGGAGCTTTTGTACCACGCCAAGATCGCGCTCCCAGATGATGCCGATGCCATAGAAGATGGAGCTGAAGAGCACGCTCTGAGCGAGAATGCCCGGCGTAATGAAAGCCAGGTAGCTCATCTGGCCCGTATGGATACCACGAACCTGGGCCAGAACCTGTCCGAATATCACCAGCCACAATACCGGCTGTACAGCGCGTGCAATCAGCTCGGTCGGATCCCGAGCAAGCTTGATGAGTTCTATTTCTACAATGGCGGAACTCTCTCGAATGAAGCGCTTCATCTGCTCGCCTTAGCCAAGACGGTGAGCCGTTCTGCGCGTTTGTGCGACCGCGCTGAAAGTCCCGCCATCATGTATCAACCCACCGGCATAATGCGAGAATACGTCATTCATGGTTTTATTGGCTCCCAGCCCAGCGCGCAACTCGACAGGCTTTCCGGCCACGCTGATTCGCCCCTTATGAAGAATCGCCAACTTATCGCAAAGCGTTTCGGCTTCTTCCATATCGTGCGTCGTGATCAGGACAGTCATACCGTAGTCGCGTCTAAGATCCAGCAAGCGATCCCAGACAGTATGGCGCGCGATCGGATCGAGTCCAAGGGTCGGTTCGTCCAGGAACAGAATTGCAGGACGATGCAGCATGGCTTGGGCAAGTTCAAGGCGGCGGATCATGCCGCCGGAATAGGTTTTCACCAGTTTGTGCGCCGAATCCGTAAGCCCCATAAAGTCCAGTGCATCGCCAATGAGGGCATTTCTTTCTGCTTTGTGCAGGCCATAGAGTTTGGCCGACAAACGCAAGTTCTCGTAACCTGTCAGGGCGCCGTCGGCCGACAAGAGTTGAGATACATAGCCAATGCGCCGCCGGACCTCTCCAGGAGATCTGATAACGCTAAATCCCCCCACTTCAGCGGAGCCGGATGTCGGCGGCAGCAGAGTCGTCAGCATCTTGATCAAGGTGCTTTTTCCGGCGCCGTTTGCCCCAAGCAATCCGAAAATCTCCCCATAGGGAACCTGCAGTTCGATATGATCCACCGCCGTCAAATGGCCAAATCGGCGTGTTAGTTCGGACACCTGGATAGCAAATTTGTCTGCCCTGCGGGATGCGGCTGTGTTCATGAAGGAAGAAACTATGGGTCCAAAGGAATACGTAGGAAAAATCGATTAATATCGAATTTTCTCATTTGCAAGTTAAATACCTTAGAGAGCGGAAATGCGAAGATTATTTCGCCTACAGGATAAATATTTATTGAGTCAATTCAGCATCGACTATTTACCCGCATACATCACCCTAAATGACCACAAGCAGTGACTATGACCTGATTTGGTCAGAGTCATTTTACAAGCCAATCAAAATAAATGCCGATCTACACGTTGGCAAAATCAACGGTAACCCGGCATTGGAAAGCGGTTATGACGCAGCGGCTATTTGCTGCTTGAGTCTTGCTTGATCGTCGAAATCGCTTCCTGCACGGTCGTCATGAACTGTGCCGGGAAGATGATCGTGGAGTTCCTCTCCGTGGCAATCTCGGCCATGGTCTGGAGTGTGCGGAGTTGCAGTGCAACCGGGTGCGACGCGATGATGTCCGCCGCCTCGCCGAGCTTCACCGACGCCTGAAACTCGCCTTCCGCTGCGACAATCTTGGCACGGCGCTCGCGCTCAGCCTCTGCTTCCTTCGCCATCGCGCGCTGCATATTCTCGGGAAGCGTGATGTCCTTGATCTCGACGGCTGTCACCTCGGCGCCCCAGGGTTCAGTATGCGTGTCGATAACATTCTTGATCTGCAAGTTAATATCGATCGTATTTGAGAGCAACTGGTCTAGCGAGAACTGACCGACAACGTTGCGCACCGTGGTCTGACTGATCTGATTGACCGCGCTCGTGATGTCCTCGATCGCGACGACCGACTTTTGAGGATCGATGATCTTGTAGTATGCGACGGCCGCGATGTCGATAGACACGTTGTCCTTCGTGATGATTTTCTGCGACGGGATGTTCATGGTGATCGTGCGGAGGGTAACCTTTGTCATCCGCTCAAGGAGCGGAATGAGGATGATGAGACCCGGCCCACGCACGCCGGTGACTTTACCGAGAAAGAAAATAACTCCACGATCATATTCCTTTACGATACGGAGTGACATGAAAACTAAACCCAAGACGACAAGAATGATGGGAATGAGGGGGTTAACTGATAACATGTTCATCTCCATTGTTACGGATTGACCTATAAGTGAACCGTCCCGGTTTTCCCGGAGACTGTTAGTTGTGAGTCATGCTGCGAGAGCCGACTCGGAAAGTTGTTGATAATACCTTGTTTCCGCTTCTGCCGGAGGGATATTGCCAATCGGGCCCAGCAAACGTCGTTGATTAAACCAATCGACCCAAGTCAACGTCGCCAGCTCCACGGCTTCACGGTCTTTCCAGGATTGCCGATGGATCACCTCGGCTTTATACAGCCCATTGATGGTTTCGGCCATGGCATTGTCATAGGAGTCTCCCACGCTGCCCACCGAAGCCTCAACACCGGCTTCTGCCAAACGCTCGCTATAGCGGATCGACACGTATTGTACGCCCCTATCGCTATGATGAACCAGGCTACCATCCCGCGCTGGCCGACGATCATACAAAGCCTGCTCCAGCGCGTCCAAGACAAAGTCAGTCTGCGCGGAAGCGGAGACCTTCCAGCCGACGATATAGCGGGAAAAGACATCGATCACGAAGGCAACATAAACAAAGCCTTGCCAGGTTCTAACATAGGTGAAATCGGCCACCCATAACGCATTCGGACGCACGGCGCTGAACTGCCGATTGACGCGGTCCAGCGGGCTGGACGACCCCGGATCGCTGATTGTGGTTTTGACCGTTTTGCCGCGTATAATCCCTTTCAGTCCCATTTGCCGCATCAAGCGTTCTACCGTGCAACGAGCCAGAGAAAAGCCTTCTCGCTGCAATTGCCGCCATACTTTGCGGGCGCCGTATGCTTGAAAATTCGCCTCCCAAACCCGACGAATCTGTTGGCTTAGCGCCTCGTCACTGCGAGTGCGGGCAGATCGCATTTCTGGATTGGCCTTACGCGCGGCATGCAGGTAATACGTCGACGGGGCAATCGGCAATACCTTGCAGATCGGCTCGACCCCGTAATCATCACGATGATCATCGATGAACGCTTTCATGGCTTGAATCGGCGGTCGAGCTCCGCCTGGGCAAAATACGCCGACGCCTTACGCAGAATCTCGTTGGCCTGCCGCAACTCGCGCACTTCGCGTTCCAATGCCTTGATGCGTTCCGCTTCGCTGCTGATCGAACCCTTCGCCTCACCACTGGCTTTTTGCGATTGCCTGATCCAGCGGCGTAACGTCTCCGCCGTACAACCAATCTTGACCGAAATCGATTGAATCGCGGACCATTCCGAAGTGTATTCGCCCTGATGCTCCCGCACCAAGCGAACCGCTCGTTCCCGAAATTCGGGTGAATAATGGTTTGTGGTTTTCTCTTTCATAGCTTCATCTTCTCAAAAGTTGAAGCCTCCATCAAACCCAGGGCGGTTCAGTCGTTCACGCAAGAATTTCGTGAGCAGGCGGTGAAAAACGTATTAGGAAGCAACTTATCAGTGCCGGAAACGGCACGCCGCTTGAATATATCGGCGAAGACGTTGGCCAATTGGATACATAAATCCCGAACCGGACAGTGTAATGGAAGTGGAGCAGGCAAAGCGGTTTCCGACTTGGAGGCCGAAGATAGCCGCTTGCAGCGCGAATTGGCGGAAGCGCGACTGAAGCGCAAGCCATCGGCGAGAGCGCAGCAAAACGCACGGTTGGCCGTGGCGATCCGAGCGGCGCATAGTCGCAGCCGGGAAACTACGGTCGGTTGCGTTTACAGCCGGAATTGGCGGCGGATGGCTATCGCATGGGATTAGGCCGGATCAAGCGGATTCGTAATGCATTGGGCTTACGTTGTAAACAAAGCCGGAAATTTAAAGCAACGACGAATTCAAAACATAACTTACCTGTGGCGGAAAACCGCCTGCAGCAGAGTTTTGCGATCTCCCGGCCGAACGAAATGTGGGTGACAGATCTCACCTCTATCGAAACGGGCGAATGCTGGCTCTATTTGGCGGGCATCAAGGACCTGTATGCGTGCGAGATCGTCGGTTATGCGCTAGGATCGCGTATGACTCAGAATCTGCTGGGTCAGATTGATCCGTGCTGTCAAGTTGAAACGGCCAGCAGTGGTTAACGGTATTCGATTTCAGGATGGCATGGCTGTCATTAAGGAGTCTGAGAAAGATGAAGAAATACAGCAGATCGCCGCCTGATTCAAAGTTGGCATACACCAAATTTGACTATTTCTCCCTTGGGCGCAGAGTACCCGCTAATTCCACTTCACCACCCACATGATCGAACGTTTCAATGGGCGCATCGACGAATTTACCGGGTTTCCAACTTCAGCGAGCCCGCCATAGTGCTCTGTTCTATTAAAGGGGTAAATACCGAAACGGGTGCTCGGTCATCTCTGACCTATTCAGTCACTGAAAGCTTGGCGAGAAAAAGAGCCCGACAGGTTCATTTCGGATATATACAATCTTGCGGCAATTGACAACTACATAGAATTACCTATATTGTTTCTTTGCTAACAAGATATTTTAGCCAAGCCCAAGTAATGAGCCCCGGTAGGCCATATACGGGTAGCTAAACCAACTCCAATCTGAGCTGTCAATGTTTAAGTTTTTCCAACTGTTTGGTACCGAGGCACCCTTTGCGCGTATTCTGAAGAGGATACTTGGGCCAAAAGGACTTAGTTGTCTGAATTGCGGTAAAATGCACTCATGTTTGTTCACTGTCGACGATACAATTTCATTAAATGCCAACTGTTGCAGCCAAATCTTGCTCATTCTCGGCGCACAGTTTCAGAATGCCCTGCGACCTCTGTTCATTTGCTTCCGGCTTCGTTCGGCTGAAGCATCTTGCTAATCAGAAGCTGTTATGTCTAAAAACCATACTTACGGCCAGATTCTGAAGTCCTCAGCGATGATCGGCGGCTCGTCGGTGTTGAAGATCGCCATTGGGATCGTTCGCACCAAGGCTATGGCGATTTTGTTGGGCCCTTCCGGGGTCGGGTTAATGGGGCTATATGGATCGATTACCGACCTTACGAATAATATGGCTGGAATGGGCATTAACAACAGTGGTGTGCGGCAGATTGCCGCGGCTGTGGGTTCAGGCGACACCGAGAATATCGCGCTGACTGCTACTGTGCTGCGAAGAATATCAATCTTCCTGGGAGCGTTTGGTGCTGCTTTTCTAATCTTATTTTCCGGGCCCGTGTCCACCTTTACTTTTGGCAACGATCAGCACGCCTTCGCCGTAGCACTGCTTTCGTTGGTTGTGTTTTTCGGTACAGTATCCGCTGGTCAGGAGGCATTGATTCAAGGGATGCGATGCATCTCTGATATGGCGAAGATGGGGATATTGGGCGCGCTCTTTGGCACGCTAATCAGTATCACCGTGATATATTTCCTTCGCGAAGAGGGTGTAGCGCCATCGCTCGTTCTTATTGCTGCGATGTCACTCCTAACATCTTGGTGGTACAGTCGCAAAATACCTATCCAAACACCTTCAATATCGGCTTCCCAGTTAGGCCAGGAAGCGGGGGCTCTATTGAAGCTCGGTTTCGCCTTCATGGTCAGTGGCCTGTTGATGGCCGGGGCTGGCTATGCGGTGCGTCTGATAGTCGTTCGTGAAGTCGGTTACGATGCAGCTGGATTATACCAAGCCGCTTGGGCACTGGGTGGGCTCTATATTGGTCTTATCTTGCAGGCTATGGGAGCCGACTTTTATCCTCGTTTGACTGCTATCGCCAATGACAATACCGAGTGTAATCGTATGGTGAATGAACAGGCTCATGTCAGTTTGTTGCTGGCAGGGCCAGGTGTATTGGCAACCCTGACATTTGCACCACTGGTTATAGGGCTCTTCTATACCCCTAAATTCGAAGGTGCGGTGGAAATCTTGCGTTGGCTATGTCTCGGCATGACCCTCCGCGTAATTTCCTGGCCGATGGGCTTTATTATTAATGCAAAAGGTGTGCAAAACCTCATTATATTTTCCGAATTGGCTTGGGCTGTCGTTTATCTTGGTCTTGCATGGGTCTGTGTGAGTTTTTTCAATTTGAAGGGGGCGGGTATTGCGTTTTTTGGATCGTACATTTTCCATGTACTTATGATTTACCTGATCGTTCGACGTTTGAGCGGTTTTCGCTGGTCTACCTCGAACATACACACAAGTTTCCTCTTTCTTGCTTTGATTGCGGTTGTTTTTTGCAGCTTTTATACATTGCCATCCTTATTGGCGCTGGGCGTTGGTACACTGGCTGTCTTGCTCAGTGGTGTTTATTCGATTCAAGTTCTCTTGAATCTCATTCCGATTAACAGGATTCCGCGCAGCCTGCTAAATTTATTTCGCTACCTTCGTCTCGTATCTATTAATTCTAGCGAATATAATGACTTACAGTCTGTGATCAATATGACGATAGGCGACACAGTGGTGCAAAATAAGCTATTAGTACCCTTAAATCGGTTAATATTTGCATACATGATTTGCATCGTGTTTTTCATGTGGGTTTATTGGTATGCAGAGATGTATGGCTGGTCTGGGAGATTGCTGTCCTTTGAGTCTGGATTAGGTCACCTGTTGAAGTCAGGAATGCTGTCGGACTGATAAGGCGACGAGTCTTGAGGTCTGGGGAGTAGTCGCTAAGTTAGTAAAAAAATCATCTCCGGATATTTTCAATCTTAGCTTATGGTCAAGTTTACGGATTATAAGATATCCTTATGGCCCTAATTTTATGAGTTTTCGGTCTATATTTGAAGGTCTCCCCTTGTCAAGACCAAAATATCATGTTTTCAAAGTTTCCCCAAAATACATATCAGCCGGTCAGGGCAATCGGACTATCTTTCCGTTGACAGGTGAAGGAGTATAAAATTATCGATTTGCAGAGCTAACAAGGATGTTGCCGAATCCGATGCCGTATTTCCAAGATAGCAAAGACTCTCGCCGTGAGACGCAAAACAAGTTACACAAACTGAGCGATATCTTAACCAATAATGGGAAATCCCCCGGCTCTGCCGGGGAGACAGCAAAAGTTTGACAATAAGAGGAGTCCATCAGGAAACTGACTACCGTGAACCGCCAAGCACACGATAGAGGAGAA
>NZ_JAXUHN010000021.1:0-13494 GCF_035916875.1 Methylomicrobium sp. Wu6 | reverse complement strand
TGGAGAGGGTTGGGGTGAGGAGGATCAAAAATAAGGAAAAATACTTTATTTTGATCCCCTCATCCCAGCCTTCTCCCGAAGGGAGAAGGAGCGAAGCTTCTCTTAACTTAATGGCATTGCCTCGCTCCCGACCTTGCGCCTTTCCCTGTTTTCCTTTAGCCTTGCGCCTTTACCCATTCGCTCGCTTTATTTATGACTTCTAAACGCCTGATTCTCGTCGACGGATCATCCTTCCTGTTCCGCGCCTATCATGCGCTGCCGCCGTTGACCAGCCCGCAGGGACTGGCAACCAACGCGGTCTATGGCGTGTCGAACATGCTCAAGAAAATGCTCGGCGATTATCCGAATGACCATTTCGCGGTGATCTTCGATGCGCCCGGCAAGACTTTCCGGCATGACCTTTACGACCAATACAAGGCGCACCGGCCGCCGATGCCGGACGATTTGCGCTGCCAGATCGAACCCTTGCACCGGTTGGTGCGGGCGATGGGGCTGCCGCTGATCGTCGAATCGGGCATCGAGGCGGACGACGTGCTGGGTTGCCTGGCGAAGAAAGCCGAAAAGCTTGGCTTCGAGGTGATCATTTCAACCGGCGACAAGGACATGGCGCAACTGGTCAACGAGCATATCATCCTCGAAAACACGATGAACAACAACCGGATGGACATCCAGGGCGTGATCGACAAATTCGGCGTCAGGCCGGATCAGATCATCGATTATCTGGCGCTGATCGGCGATGCGGTCGACAACATTCCGGGCGTGCCGAAGGTCGGTCCGAAAACGGCCGCAAAATGGCTCGAACAATACGATACGCTGGACAATCTGATCGCGAACGCGGACAAGATCAGCGGCAAAATCGGCGAAAACCTGCGCGCGAGTCTCGAACAACTGCCGCTGTCGAAACAATTGACCACGATCAAGTGGGACCTCGATCTGCCTTACGACATCGACGCTCTCGACCGCAAACCGGCCGATCCGGCCGAATTGAAGGCGCTGCTGTCCGAATTCGGTTTTACCTCCTGGCTGAAAACGCTTAACAGCGAAACGGCCGCGCAGGATGTATCCGAGTCGGAAGTGCCGTCCGGCAAAGCCGACTATGAAACGGTGCTGAGCGAAGAAGATTTCGAGCGCTGGCTCGCTAGGCTCGAAAACGCGGAACTGTTCGCGTTCGACACCGAAACGACCAGTCTCGACTACAGCAAGGCGCGCATCGTCGGCGTCTCGTTCGCGGTCGAGCCCGGCCATGCGGCCTATGTGCCGCTCGCGCATGATTATCCCGGCGTGCCCGAGCAGCTCGATAAAACTCGGGTCCTAAAACGCCTGAGTCCCCTGCTCGAAAATCCCGCAAAAGCCAAACTCGGCCAGAACCTCAAATACGACCTGCATGTGCTCGCGAATGAAGGCATCGATCTGAAGGGCGTCGCGCACGACACGATGTTGGAGTCTTACGTCTATAACAGCACCGCGACCAAGCACAACATGGACGACCTGGCGAAGAAATATCTCGGCGTCGACACGATCCATTACGAGGACATCGCCGGCAAGGGTGCGAAGCAGCTCTCCTTCGAGGAAATTGCGATCGAACAGGCCTCGCCGTATGCTGCCGAGGACGCAGACATCACTTTGCGCCTGCATCAGAAGCTCCGGCCGCTGCTCATGGAGCACGACGCGCTGTACCGGCTCTATCAGGAGATCGAGGTGCCGCTGCTCAGCGTATTGGCCCGCATCGAGCACAACGGCGTCGCGATCGACACCGACATGCTCGCCCAGCAGAGTATGGAACTGGCCAATCAAATCGTCAGCCTCGAACAGCATGCGCACGATCTCGCCGGGCACAGCTTCAATCTCGGCTCGCCGAAGCAGATTCAGGAAATCTTGTACGACCGTCTGCAACTGCCGGTGCTGAAAAAAACGCCGAAAGGTCAGCCTTCGACCGACGAATCAGTGTTGCAGGAACTTGCCTCCGACTACCCCCTGCCCCGGCTGATTCTTGAACACCGCAGCCTCAGCAAGCTCAAATCCACCTATACCGACAAATTGCCCGAGCAGGTCGATCCGAATACCGGCCGCATTCATACCTCGTATCATCAGGCGGTCGCCGCCACCGGCCGGCTGTCATCATCGGACCCGAATCTGCAAAACATTCCGATACGCACAGAGGAAGGCCGCAAAATCCGTCAAGCATTCATCGCGCCGCGCGGTTACAAGATCGTCGCGGCCGACTATTCGCAGATCGAACTGCGCATCATGGCGCATCTGTCCGGCGATGCGGGCTTGTTGAAGGCGTTCGGCGAAGGCCTGGACGTGCATACCGCTACCGCGGCGGAAGTGTTCGGCGTCGCGCCGGAGCAGGTCACGCACGATCTGCGCCGTTCGGCGAAGGCGATCAATTTCGGGCTGATCTACGGCATGTCGTCGTTCGGTCTGGCGCAGCAGCTCGGCCTGACGCGCGGCCAGGCCCAGTCGTATATCGACCTTTATTTCGCGCGCTATCCCGGCGTGAAGGACTACATGGACTCGATCAGGGCCTTGGCCCGCGAGCAGGGCTATGTCGAAACGCTGTTCGGCCGGCGGCTTTATCTGCCCGACATCAATTCGCGCAACGCCGCCCAGCGCCAATATGCCGAGCGTACCGCGATCAATGCGCCGATGCAGGGTACCGCGGCGGACATCATCAAGCGCGCGATGATCGCGGCCGACCGCTGGCTGATCGAGGAACGCGAGAACGCCAAAATGATCATGCAGGTGCATGACGAGCTGGTGTTCGAAGTCGTCGAAGACCGCCTCGATCATTGCACGGCCCGGATCCGAACGATCATGAATTCCGCCGCCGATCTAAAGGTTCCGCTGCTCGTCGATGTCGGCGTCGGCGCCAATTGGGACGAGGCGCATTAATAGGATCGATGGGGGCGCAAAAAAGAAGGGTTGCCGAGACAAAATCTTCCTGTATTTTCGCCTGCATGCGCCAATGGTTTCAAAAGTTACAGCATACCAATATTGCACTAATCTTATTCCAATGATGCCAATAGTCAGTCCGACGGCATCAGCCCTTTATTTTCCGTTCGCTATGCCTCAAGAAAATCTCCATGGCGGCTCTGTTCAGTCGTCCATATCCGTGTAAGAGAGGTTGCATTGAACAAGACACCTTCCCTGATCGATCAAAACAACGAAACATCGCCCACTGCTAAACATCCCGAGCCCGCCTGCGGCGAACGCTGGACCCAGGAAAGCCAAAAGCGCCACGAATGGATTGCGGTCGCCGCGTATTTCAAAGCCGAACGACGCGGCTTTGCGTCGAACCATGAATGGGACGACTGGCTGGAAGCCGAACTCGATTACGCCCAATGGCAGGTCGAGGAATATCTGATGATCCTGGAGGAGGACGGAGGGGCCACGATGATCGGCCTGCAAAGGTTGGCACAGTCGATCGGCATCGAGCATCCGGAAAGCATTCACACAAAAACCGATCTGATTCAGGCGATCCAGTGCGCCTGCCAGTTGCTGCCTTGTTTCAGGACCGGAGCCGAGGAACAGTGCAAACTGGTTCCAGACTGCCAATGGCGCGCCGAATGCAAAAAATTGATTGCCGAATGGAAACGGCACGAAAAACATCACTGATTCGCCTTTTTTGCGCGCGTCCGGTTTTAAAATGTCTCAATACGGGCCAAATGCTTTATCATTAGCGCCTCAAAAAATAATAATAGCGAACTGCTTTCAACCACTATGAGCCTGTCTTCAGAAAACTCGAACGACCGCCGTTTATCTCTGATCTTTTTGTTTGCCGCAACCTTGTTTGCCAGCGCATCATTGATGTTCGTGCTGCAACCGATGTTCGGAAAAATCCTGCTGCCCTTGCTGGGCGGATCGCCATCGGTTTGGAATACCTGCATGGTGTTTTACCAAACGATTCTTTTTCTCGGCTATTTGTATGCGCACCTGATTTCGACGCGGCAAAACACCCATAAACAAGTGCTGATCCACGGCGCGGTGATGCTGGTCAGTTTTCTGGCGCTGCCGGTCGCGATGCCGGAAAACGCCGCGCCGCCGACCGAAAGCAATCCGACTTTCTGGCTGTTATGGACCCTGTTGATCGCGATCGGCCTACCTTTTTTCTTGGTCTCGACCACCGCCCCATTGATACAGAAATGGTTCGCGAATGTCGGCCATCATACCAGCCATGATCCCTATTATTTGTATGCGGCCAGCAATGCCGGCAGTCTGATCGCGCTGCTCAGCTATCCGTTTCTGTTGGAACCGAACATCGGGCTGGACCAGCAAAGAACCGGCTGGAGTATCGGGTATGTGCTTTTGTGCCTGTTGATTGCCGGTTGCGCTTTCATGCTGTGGAAATCGCACCAGCAAAATCCTTCCGCCGCAGAGGACACCGGCGCAGAGGATGACCTGAGCCCTCTGACCAAGCTGCATTGGCTCGCCCTGGCTTTCGTGCCTTCCAGCCTGTTGCTCGGTTTGACCAACTTCATCAGCACCGACATTGCTTCGGTGCCGCTGCTGTGGATCATTCCGTTGACGCTGTATCTGTTGACCTTTATCCTCGTGTTTTCGAAATGGCATGATTTGATCCATCCTTGGATGATCAAGCTGCAGCCGATGATCTTGCTGCCGTTCATCGCCTATTCGTTCATCAATCCGGCGATCATTCCGTACTGGGTCAATCTGGCGCTGCATCTGACCGCATTCTTCCTTGCTGTGATGGTCTGCCACGGCGAACTGGCCAAAGCCAGGCCGCATACCCGGCATTTGACTACCTATTATTTGATCATGTCATTTGCCGGCATGCTCGGCGGCATGTTCAACACCTTCGTCGCGCCGTTCGTTTTCAATGGCGTGTATGAATATCCGATCATGATCGTTGCCGCCCTGCTGTTGCGTCCGGGCCTGAAATTGTCTATCGGCGCCGATAAGATCGAATGGCTGAAGCAGGCGCTGTTCCCGGTTTTGCTGCTGGCGTCCGGCATCGCGGTGTATTTGGGCATCAGCGATCTGCCGGAATTTCTCGACACGATCGGCGTCGCCCTATTGGTTTTGGCCGGTTTACTCTATGCGTTCAGAGACCGGCCGCTGACGCTGGCCTTGTCGACCGGCATTCTGATTTTCTTCACGATGGGATTGCACGGCCTGCTGTCGAATACGCTGTACCAGGAGCGCACCTTTTTCGGTGTGCTATCGGTCCGTGAAAGCGTCTTGACCAACGAGCAGAACGAACCCGAAAAATATCACGAGTTTTACCATGGCACGACCAAGCACGGCGCGCAGCGCCTGACTGCCGAGCATGCGCTGACTCCGCTGACCTATTTCAGCCGGCCGGGGCCGATCGGACAGGTGTTCAGTATTTTCGACAATGTCGATCAAAACTGGGAGATCGGCGTCGTCGGTCTCGGCGCCGGCACCTTGAACTGTTACGCGAAGCCGACGCAAAACTGGACCTTTTACGAGCTCGACCCATTGGTCGTCGAGGTCGCGAGCAATCCGAAATATTTCACCTATATCAGCGGCTGCAATCCGAAGGTGAAGATGCGGGTCGGCGATGCGCGCCTGTCGCTCGAAAAAGAACCTGATCAAAAATTCGATCTATACATCATCGATGCATTCAGCTCCGATTCGATCCCGACGCATTTGTTGACGCAGGAAGCGATTCAGTTGTATTTCAAGAAGTTGAAGCCGAACGGCATCCTCGCCTTGCACATCACCAACCGGCATCTGGCGTTGAAAAAGGTGCTGGCCGATCACGCCAAGCAACTGCACTATGACGCGCTGCTCCAGGAGTTTGTCCCGCAGCAGGAAATCCCGCTGGTGGCGGCCACCGACTGGGTGGTGATGGCGAAAAAACCGGAGACGCTCGACCCCTTACGCGGCAGCACCCTCGGCAAATGGCAAAAACTGCCGATCACCTTCGGCTTGAAGCCTTGGACCGACGATTTCACGAATATCGTTACGATCTGGAAATAGACGCCATCGCCGCGATCGAGAAAGGCCTTCCTTAATAAGAAGTAAGGCGTAAGCAACCGAAAAAAAGCCCGTTCTTCGGCAGGAGAAGAGCGGGCTTTTTTTGCCGCCTTGATTTCATTAGTTGCGGTTTTTCTGCGTCGTTATGCTGTCGTCGATTGGTTAGGGTAAGCGCTTCGATTGCAATTACCGTATTCTGTGTGTTGGAGCCGAGCGGCGTTCTTATCAAACCCGATTTTCTTGATAAGACCGCCGCAGGATAAGCGCCGAGGAGAAACGTAATTTCAGGGATCGCCCTATCAATACTTCAATATCTCTTTCAACCCGGGATTGCTCAGGAGCGCATCGACCGGCAGCAACGCCAACCGAGACCCTCTGTAACGATGATGATAATACGGAAAGTGATCCGGCAAATCGGAGGTTTTGCTATAACGTATAAGCACATAAGCATCCGGGTGCTGAGCCTTCCATTTCTCGAGACTCCTTAAAGAAGTGAGCACCTTGATAGGTTTCGTCAAACGCCCATTGAACTGAAATTCGCCGTGATAGACGCCGGTTAGATAAGCTACCTCCCTGTTTTGGGCGAAAACCTCGGCAATCTTTGCGCCAGTCTGCCGCGTGTCGAATCGATCGCCTCTGACCGAAAAAAACGCCGAAGAGATGACAAGTAACGTAATAACCGTCGCAATGCTGACTGTAAAGACCGATTCCTGGGCGTTTTGGACTTTATGTTTCGATAAAAAGGCAACAGAGATCAATAAGAAAATGCCCCATAGCGGAGACAATATCGCCAATTCGGCGTTGCGATACGTCAATTCGTTGACCCACGGCGCCATTGCCATCACAACGCCAATCAATGCCGATAACGCGATGATCCATCGATTGGCGACACGCCAATCGGATTGTCGCTCGCTGGCGTGTTCCGCCGCCCAGGCTAGAACTAAAACAAACAACGGGAACATCGGCAGCAGATAGTGCATACGTTTACCGCTGATCAGCGAAAACGCAATGAACAACGGCGTCCCCCAAGCCGCGCAAAAACGCAGACCGGTATCCTGTAGATTCAAAGCCTTCAGACCATGCCACAACGGTTTGAGCAACAGCCACGGCAACAGCAGGACCGGCATATATTGCGCATACCACCACCACGGCAATTTGTGTGCAAACGACTCGATCAAACGACCTTGCGTTTGTCCCAAGAAAATCGCATTTCGGTAGACTTCGCCGCCTGCAATTCCGGCAGGAATCGCCCAGCATAGCGCGATCGCGGCACCCAGCAAGATACTGAAAACCAGCCCGGCATACCAATGCCGCCAGTATGAACCGGGTTTGGAATCGATGCGCCACCAAGGCGCCGATAAGGCCACCGGCAACACATGCAAAAGAATTACCGGACCTTTCGCCATCACACCGCCGCCGATGGCCGCGCCCAGCAACAGCCAGCGCGGCGGCGTCAACCCTTCATGCGCCAGTTTCAACAAGCTACAAATCGCCAGCACGGCAAAAAACGCCAGCATCATATCGAACATGGTCAGCGTACTAAAGGCGATCCAGAAACCGGAACCCACCAGCATGACCGGAGCCATGTCGGCGATGGCTTTACGTTCCGGCCACAACATCCGGGCCATGGCGGCGGACAAATAGACGGTGCCGAGCGCAAATAACGGCGAAACGAGCCGCAGCGACCAGTCATTGACCCCGAAGACCAGCCAGGTCAGTTGCATCAGCCAGAACAAAAGCGGCGGTTTATGGCTGTAAAGTTCGCCGTTAAGATGCGGCACCAGAAAATCGCCTCGCTGCCACATCTCCCAAGCCACCGCCGCGTATCGGGTTTCATCGACCGGCAACAACGGTCTGGTATAGAGGGCGAAACCGATCGAAATCAGCCAGATCACAAACACCCAGCTTTTGGCGGACAACAATGGATACATATCGACCCGCGCGTGATGAAGCGCTATGAATTTAGGGTGGAAGCTCAGGCTTTGAGCTGTCTGCGTTCGTAGACCACGAAATACAGATTACGGAAATAAATCAATAAGCCGCTTGCTTGGCCTAGGATGAAAACCGGATCCTGCCGATAGACCGCATAAGCCAGCAACGTCACGCCGCCGCCAATGCTGAAATACCAGAATGCGATCGGAAACACGCTTTTTTTCTCCTTTTCGCTCTTGATCCATTGCACCAGAAAGCGTGCGGAAAACAGGGCCTGGCCCAGGAAGCCGACCCCCAGCCAAATGGTTTCTTTATCGACGTTCAATTTCGCTTACCTCCGGTAATTTTGTGCGTTTTTGCAGCCAGATCACGCCCAGCAAATCGGTGATTCCGGCCCACAAGCGATCGAGCGTCCCGTAATTCGAAACGCCCACGCCGCGCGCCCGGTGATTGACCGGTTCCGAAATAACCGAGCCGCCGGCCCGGATAACGAGGGCCGGCAAAAACCGATGCATGTGATCGAAATAAGGCAACTCCAAAAATTTATCCCGTGCGAATACCTTCAAGCCGCAGCCGGTATCCGGCGTATGATCGCCGAGCAAAGAGGACCTAACCGTATTCGCGAATTTGGACGAGAACAAGCGCCATTGCGAATCGTAACGCTTATTTCTCCATCCAGCGATCATCCACAGATCGGCCGTAACCTGATTCTTTTCGAACAAAGCCCGATACAAGCGCGGGATGTCAGCGGGATCGTTTTGGCCGTCGCCGTCTAACGTCGCAATCCAGGGATGAACCGCCGCCTTGACTCCGGTAAGCACCGCAGTGCTTTGGCCGCAGCTTTGCCGGTGCCTGATCACACGCAACGCATTGAAGCGTTGCATCGCGGCTTTCAGTTCTGCTTCGGTTTGATCGCGGCTGCCGTCATCGACATAGATGATTTCATAAGCCTCCGCCTGAGTCATGGCTTTTTCGATTTCTTCGATCAGCGGCAAAATATTGCCAGCTTCGTTATGGACTGGAACGACGATGGAAATTTTCATTGAGTAGTCCTGAACTTCGTTGAATACTGTACAACGTTTACCCGCACGAAGTTATGACAATTCTGCATAATTCGGACAAGCATTTGAGAATGATTTAGTTTTTCAGTATCTTAGAGCAATAAAAAAGGCTGCATCCGTATGAATTGCAGCCTTTTCGTTGAACGGTCGAACCGCTCGTCACAATACAAAACGGTTAACGTTTTGAGTATTGAGGACGCTTTCTTGCTTTGTGCAAGCCGACTTTCTTACGTTCGACGACACGAGAGTCACGGGTTACATAGCCCGCCTTACGCAAGGCTTGACGCAGAGTTTCGTCATATTCCATCAACGCGCGGGTCAGTCCGTGGCGGATCGCGCCGGCTTGGCCGGATGGCCCGCCGCCTTTGACGATTACGTTCACATCGAATTGGCCTTCCATCTCGACGCATTCCAGCGGTTGACGGGAAACCATCTGATCGGTCTTGCGGCCGAAATAGTCTTCGATGGATTTTTGGTTGATGGTGATCTTGCCGGTACCTTTAGTTGCGTAAACCCGTGCAATCGCACTTTTACGACGACCTGTTCCGTAATATTGAGCTGCTGCCATGGATTACTCGCTTAAAATTCTAATACTTTGGGCTGTTGCGCTTGATGATCGTGTTCCGGACCTGCATAAACTTTCAATTTCTTGAACATCGCGCGGCCCAACGGATTGTTGGGCAACATGCCTTTGACGGCGGTGGTCAGGATGCGGTCAGGAAATGTTTTTCTCAGTTTACCCAAGCTAACGGTCTTCAGATTGCCGATATAGCCGGTGTGGTGCTGATACAATTTGTCTTTTTCTTTATTGCCGGTCACGCCGATTTTTTCGACATTGACAACAATGATGTAATCGCCGGTATCAACGTGCGGCGTATATTCCGGCTTGTGTTTGCCGCGCAGACGACGTGCAATCTCAGAAGCAAGACGGCCAAGCGTCTTCCCTTCCGCATCAACTACGTACCAATCGCGCTTAACTTCTGCAGGTTTTGCACTAAATGTTTTCATCGTTAGTTCGGTCTTGCTTTTAAAGGATCAATAGAAAAGACCGAGAATTTTACTAAATAGTCAATAATTTTTCAAGTTTATTTACGCTTTAACGGCCATAAAAGACCGAAAAAAACTGGAAAACCCAAAAATCCTACTGCTCCTGCTCAGCATCATCACCCAACTCCAGCCACATCGCGTTGATGATCGCCAACGCACACGCCAGTCCCACGCCTAAAATCCACGCAAAATACCACATCGTACGCCTCCGTTAATACATAGTATGCTCATTGCCGCGAACCTGCTCAACCGTCACTTTGCCGCGCAACACCCGATAAACCCAGATCGTATAAGCCAGCACGATGGGCATCAGCACCGCCGTGACGGCAAACAATAATTGCAGCGTATATTCACTGGCGCTAGCGTCCCAAACCGTCAAGCTGTCGCGCGGATGCGTGCTCGACGGCATCATGAACGGAAACATCGAGCCGCCGGCAGTCACGACCGCGCCGATCACGGTCAGGCCGCTAACGAGGAAAGCAACCCCATGATGGCGCCCGGAGCTCAATATGACGACCAGCCACGCACCGGTCAAAGCCAGAAGCGGGGCGATTATCAAGCCCGGATACAGCCGATAATTGTCCAACCACAAACCCGGCGCCCTGATCACCGTTTTAGCCAATGGATTCGCGGCTACGGAAGGATCGACAGCCGAAACAATCCGGTAGCCGTCCACACCCAAACCAACCCAGATCCCGGCCAGCACAAAACCGATCGCAAATACCGGACTGCTCCAGCGAATGACCCTCAGGGCGCGATCGGCCAGTTCGCCTTCGGTGCGCCAATGCAAAAACACCGCGCCGTGCAGCGTAAACAGCGCGACGCCGATTACCGCGCAAAGCAGTGTAAAAGGCTGGAACAAATCCCAAAAGCTACCCGAATAAAATGAACGAAGATCGCCATCCAGTTGAAACGGCAAACCGATGATCAGATTGCCGACCGCAAGACTCAATACGGCCGCCGGCACCAATCCTCCGACAAATAAGGACCAGTCCCAGGCGTTGCGCCAACGCGGGTCGGCGATCTTGCTGCGGTAATCGAACCCGACCGGACGCAGGAACAGCGCGAACAACAACACCAGCACGCCGGCATAAAGACCGGAGAAAAACGACGCATACACAATCGACCAGGCGCCGAAACTGATTCCGCCGAGGGTGACCAGCCAAGTCTGACTACCTTCCCACGTCGGCCCAACCGTATTCAACATGACCCGGCGCTCGTAGTCGCTCTTGCCCAAAAACGGAAGCAGGATGCCGATGCCGAAATCGAAGCCGTCAAGCACCGCGAAACCGCACACCAGAAAGACCAGAATGGTCCACCAGAGTATCCTTAATGTTTCGAAATCAAACATGACGCCCTCCCTCCTCGCGTTCAAAGTAATAGCGGCCGGCATGCAAACTGCTCGGCCCCAGCCTTACATACTTGATCATCAAAAACAGCTCGATTACCAACAGCACCGTGTAAAAAAGCCCGAAACCCGCCAGACTCAAATACAACTGATCGACGCTAAGGCTGGAACTGCTCAAATGGGTCGGCAGTATCTCGGCGATCGTCCAGGGCTGCCGGCCGTATTCGGCCACCACCCAGCCCAGTTCGGATGCGATCCATGGCAAAGGAATACTGTAAAAAGCCAAGCGCAGCAACCAGCGCTTACTGTGAGCGGCGCGCCGGGCGTTGAAATAAAACGCCGCGGCAAAGATAAACAACATCGCCACGCCGCACAACACCATGCCGCGAAAACTCCAAAAGATCGGCGCGACTCTCGGCACCGAATGGCGGGTCGCGGACTCAATCTGCTCCGGCGTCGCATCGACCACATTCGGCGCATAGCGTTTCAGCAACAATCCATAACCCAGATCGGCCTTATGTGCTTCGAACAGCACTTTCGCTGGCGCATTGGTTTTATCCCGGCGGATGATTTGCAGATTTTCATAAGCCATCATGCCGCTCTTGATCCTTTCCCTGTTGCCCTTCAGAATGTCTTTAAGCCCATGCACCGGCTCATCGACCGAGCGCGTCGCGATCATGCCCATCACCCATGGAAACTTGACCGCATAGTCGGTGCGCATCGCCTCTTCGTCCGGGAAACCGAACAGTGTAAACGACGCTGGCGGCGGCTCGGTATTCCATTCGGCCTCAATCGCGGCCAGCTTGACCTTTTGCACCTCGCCGACCGTATAGCCACTCTCGTCGCCGAGCACGATCACCGACAGCACCGAGGCCAGACCGAAACCGGACGCAATCCGGAAAGAGCGCCTCGCGAAGGCGACATCGCGGCCTTTCAGCATGTACCAGGCACTAATGCCTAGCACGAACATCGAGCCGGTCACATAGCCGGCCGCGACCGTATGCACGAACTTGACCTGGGCGATCGGATTGAAAAACAGATCGGCGAAGCTGGTCAATTCCATGCGCATCGTCTCGTAATTGAATTCGGCCCCGACCGGATGCTGCATCCAGCCGTTTGCGATCAAGATCCACAACGCCGAGAGACTGGTGCCGATCGCCAGCAGCCAGGTTACCAACAAATGCAGTTCCTTGCTCAAACGCTCCCAGCCGAAAAAGAAAAGGCCGACGAAAGTCGATTCGAGAAAGAACGCCATCATGCCTTCGATCGCCAGCGGCACGCCGAAAATATCGCCGACATAATGCGAGTAATAGGCCCAGTTGGTGCCGAATTGAAACTCCAAGGTCAGGCCGGTCGTCACGCCCATCGCGAAATTGATCCCGAACAGTTTGCCCCAAAAACGGGTCATGTCCTTATAAATCGGTTTGCCCGTCATCACATAGACCGATTCCATGATCGCCAGCAAGAACGACAGCCCCAGGGTCAGGGGCACGAATAAGAAATGATACAGCGCGGTCAATGCGAATTGCAGCCGCGACAGTTCAACCACCTCGTCAATGACCATCAGGCTTCTCCTGTAAATGTTTCACCGGCACATCAAGCAATGCGCGCGCGACGCCGCCGGCATCGACCGTAACTTTTTGCCCCGCGAAAAAGCTCCACCATAAAATGCCCAGGAGACAAAATTTTACGAACAGCGCCAGTGCGATCTCCCGGCTAAAATCAGCCTCATCGGAACGGCTTCGCGGCGCCCGACGCAGGCAAAATAAACTTTCAAGATTGGGCATATAACCTCCGATCACTTCAAAAAAGTATAAACAAAATCGAATATGAGGCATTTGCTTCAGAGATAGCCTGTCGATCCAAGACATCGGCTATCGAAAAAACACCTTCCCCTCCCGGATTGCGCCAGTCAAGAGAAGGTGAGGATGAGGATATCAAATGAGCATGGATACTGCTCGCAATATAATTAAGCAAAGGCTGTGCCATTAAACGAGCGCCCTGATGGCTAGCGGCTCCCCACCCCCCAATGCCATTAAGTTAAGAGAAGCTTCGCTCCTTCTCCCTTCGGGAGAAGGCTGGGATGAGGGGATCAAAATAAAGTATTTTTCCTTATTTTTGATCCTCCTCACCCCAACCCTC